>JAEWAD010000540.1 GCA_023391905.1 Pseudomonadota bacterium
ACCCGGACGACTCCACCGCCATCCTGAACGAAGTCGCCTCGAAGGCCGTCCTCATCACCCACGACGCCGACGCGCCGGCCTCGAACCGCCTGATGTATGTCGGCACCGACAACGTCGCGGCGGGCCGCCAGGCCGGCGAGCTGATGAAGAAGGCGCTGCCGGACGGCGGCAAGGCGATGCTCTTCGTCGGCACGATGGACGCCGCCAACGCGCGCGAGCGCACGCAGGGCATCAAGGAAGCCATCGAGGGCTCGAAGATCGAGATCATCGACATCCGCACCGATGGCGGCGACCAGGCCAAGGCCAAGGCCAATGTCGAGGATACGCTGACGAAGTACCCGGACATCGACCTGCTGGTCGGTCTGTGGGCCTACAACACGCCGCAGATCTACAACGCCGTGAAGGCGCTCGGTAAGGCCGGCTCGCTCAAGATCGTCGGCTTCGACGAAGACCAGCAGACGCTGAAGGGTGTCGCCGAAGGCGTCATCGACGGCACCGTCGTCCAGCAGCCCTTCGAGTTCGGCTACCAGTCGATGATCAACATGGCGAAGCTCATCGAGGGCGACAAATCGGTCATCCCCGAGAACAAGCTGCAGATCGTCCCGACCCAGATCGTCGACAAGTCGAACGTCAAGGAATTCGGCGACAACCTGAAGAAGGTGCTCGGCAAGTAAGGCCAGATCGCGTGCGTGTCCCGGACGGTCTTCGGCCGGGGCACGCTGGTCTCCAGGCAGCCCGGGCGCAGGCCCGGGCGATCATCTTGCGGGCACAATGACAGAAAATATCCTCGAACTACGCGCCATCACCAAGAGCTATCCGGGCGTGACCGCCCTCAGCGGCGTCGACCTGACGGTCAATCGCGGCGAGGTGCTCGGCCTGATCGGCGAGAACGGCGCGGGCAAATCCACCCTGATGAAGATTCTCGGCGGCGTCGTCGCCCCGACCGCCGGCACGATCGTCATCGACGGCGTGCAACACGCGTCGCTCACCGTGAACAGCTCCACCGGCGCCGGCATCGCCTTCGTCCACCAGGAGCTCAATCTCTTCGAAAACCTCGACGTCGCAGGCAATGTCCTGATCGGACGCGAACCCCGCTTCGGCGGTTTCATGAAGCTGATCGACCAGGGCGCGCTCCGGGCCAAGGTGCAGCCCCTGCTCGACCGGCTCGGGGTCGACTTCGACGCGCGGGCGCTCGTCGAGGATCTCTCGATCGCGCAGCGCCAGATGGTCGAGATCGCCAAGGCGCTCTCCTACGACGCCCGCGTCATCATCATGGACGAGCCGACCTCCTCGCTCACGCTGACCGAGACGGAACGGCTGCTGAAGGTGATCGGCGAGCTCCGGGCATCCGGCGTCAGCGTCATCTACATCTCGCATCGCCTGTCCGAGGTCATGGCCTGCGCCGACCGCGTCGTGGTTCTCCGCGACGGCCAGCGCGTCGGCGCGCTCGATCACGGCGAGATCACCCATGACGCGATGATCCGGCTGATGATCGGGCGATCGCTGAAGTCGCTCTACGTCCCGCCGAAGAACCCGCCGCGGGAAAGCGGCCTGGTGGTCGAGGATCTCGTCACAACCGCCTTCTCCAACACCAAGGTGTCCTTCACCATCCGCCGCGGCGAGATCGTCGGCCTGGCCGGCCTGGTCGGCTGCGGCCGCACCGAGGTCGCGCAGGCGATCTTCGGCGTCGATCCCGCGCTCGGCGGACGCGTCACGATCGACGGCAAGCCGGTGAAGCTCGGCGACGTCCATTCGGCGATCACGAACGGCATCTACCTCGCCCCGGAGGACCGCAAGCGCTCCGGCCTCGTGCTCGACCTGCCGATCGCCGAGAACATCACGCTGGCCAGCCTGCCGCGCTATTCGAGGATGACGCTGGTCGACACCGCCGAGGAACACAAGGTCGCCGAGGAGCAGGGTCGCAAGCTGAAGATCAAGGCGCCGAACGTCGACACGGTCGCCCTCACCCTGTCCGGCGGCAACCAGCAGAAGATCGTGCTCGGCAAATGGATGTCGATGCAGCCCAATGCGGTGATCTTCGACGAGCCGACGCGCGGCATCGATGTCGGCGCCAAGAGCGAAATCTACGCCCTGATGCGAGAGCTTTCCGACGCCGGCGTGGCGATCCTGATGATCTCCAGCGACATGGAGGAAGTCCTCGGCGTCAGCGACCGCATGATCGTCATGCACGAAGGCCAAGTCTCCGGCCACCTCGAACGCAACCAGTTCTCCGAACACAATGTGCTGACGCTCGCCGTCGGTGGAAAGATCCAACAGGAAGCCCTCGAACATGCTTAGGAAAGAACTCGGCCTCTTCCTGCTGATCCTGGTCATCGGCGCCATCACGGCGGTGCTCAATCCGCAGTTCATCTCGCAGATCAACCTCTCGAATCTCGCCAACCAGATCGGCCTTTTCGGGCTGTTCGCGATCGGCGTCGGCATCGTCATCATCACCGGCGGCATCGAATTGTCGGTCGGCTCGATGCTCGCCCTGCTCGGCATCATCTTCCTCGACCTCCTGATCAACCACGAGTTCGCCTGGCCGCTCGCCCTGCTGATCACGGTCGGCGGCGGCGTCATCCTGGGAACCATCCACGGCCTGCTGGTGACCCAGTTGAAACTGCAGCCCTTCGTCGTCACGCTGTGCGGCCTGCTGATCTATCGCGGCCTGGCGCGCTACTACACGGCCGACTCGACCGCCGGCTTCGGCTATGGCAGCGGCTACGAGACGCTCGAATGGCTGGTCTCCGGCCGCGTCGGCGTCGTGCCGAACGCCTTCATCTTCTTCGTCGCCGTCTGCCTGGTCATGTCGGTGGTGCTGCACAAGTCGGTGTTCGGCCGCTATCTGTTCGCGGTCGGCAAGAACGAGGAAGCGGCGCGCTTCTCCGGCATCCCGACCAAGCTCGTCGTCACCGCCGCCTATTCGATCGCCGGCCTGCTGACCGGCATGTCGGCGATCTTCTTCGTGTTCTACACGCAGTCGGTCTCGCCCTCGGCGCACGGCAATTTCTACGAGCTCTACGCGGTCGCGGCGGCGGTGCTCGGCGGCTGCTCGCTGCGCGGCGGCGAGGGCTCCATCCTCGGCATCTTCCTCGGCACGGTGCTGCTGCAGGTGCTGCAGAACCTCGTCAACATGCTGGGGATCCCGAGCTCGCTGAACTACACCGTCATGGGCGCGGTGATCATGCTCGGCGTCATCGCCGACCGCGAGCTGCAGCGCCGCCGCATGCACAAGATCATGGTCGACAGCGCGGCCGCCCGCGCCACCGGCAAGGCGGCCGCGACGGCCAGCTGACCGCTGCGATCGCCGGATGAAGTCGGGGCCTGGGGGCAACCTCCGGCCCCGTTTCATTTGGGGACCTTCTAACCCCAAGCTTGCCCGCATGGCAGCGCATGGCCGAAGCCACCGAGTCACGTCACCCACCCTCGCCGTCATCCCGGACGTAGCGAAGCGGAGATCCGGGATCCATTCAGCTGGGTTTTCGGGAGCTTCGCGCGGCCACCGCTTCGGCTGCATGGATCCCGGGTCAAGCCCGGGATGACGGCGAGGATGGGGAGACGGTGGTGCGAATGCGGCATGGCTGAGAAGGGTCAGCGTCCCTCTCACGGCCTTCCGCGAGAGGGAGCGAGGAGCCCTATTCCGGCGCCTTGGCCTGGATCGCGAGGGCGTGGACGCCGGCGGCGAGTTCGTCGGCGAGGATCGTGTTGATCGTGCGGTGCATGTCGACGCGGCTCTTGCCGCGGAACGCCTCGGCCGTGATTCTCACACGAAAGTGGGTCTCGCCCTCGGGCCGGGCGCCGGCATGACCCTTGTGCAAATGCGACTCGTCGATCACATCTAGGCTCTGCGGCGACAGGGCGCTTGTCAGCGCCTGCGCGATCCGCTCCTTGGTATTCATTGAAAGAACCTCGTTCACACGGCGAAACGTCGCCTTGTCGGTCGGCGGGGTGGCTACCATAATCGCATGATGAAGCTCGATTCAAAATTGTTCGACGGAATCCGGATCAAGCCGACCGTCGACGAAACTGTCCTGAAACGCTCCGCGCCGACCTGCGGCTGGGAGGGTTGCGATCGCGCGGGCACGCACAAGGCGCCAATGGGGCGCAACCGCGAAGGCCAGTTTCACCATTTCTGCATCGACCATGTGCGGCTCTACAACAAGAGCTACAACTACTTCTCCGGCATGCGCGACGACGACATCGCCGCCTACCAGAAGGATTCGCTGACCGGCCATCGCCCGACCTGGACGATGGGCGTCAACAGCGCCGGCGAGCAGCGCGAGCGCGTCAGGAGCCATGCGACGCGCGACTGGAGCGGCGGCGTCCAGGATCCGTTCGACATGTTCGACGGCACGGCCGGACGCATGAAGGAGCCGCCGAAGCCGGCGCGCCACCTGAAGACGCTGGAGCGCAAGTCCTTCGACACGCTCGACCTCGAGGGCGGCGAGACCAGCGTCGAGATCAAGGCGCGCTACAAATCGCTGGTGAAGATCTACCACCCCGATGCCAATGGCGGCGACCGCAGCTCGGAGGACCGGCTGCGCGAAATCATTCAGGCATATAACTTTCTCAAAGCGGCCGGCTTCTGCTAGAAGGACGCTCATTGTCCGCAGGCGCCCGCAGGCGGAAAATCAGTTTGGCCCTCCCGCCTTGAACCAGACCGCAAGCGTCCGCTGGATGCGACGGAGCAGACATGACTGAGACGACGACAGATCGCACCGCCCTGCCCGATACGAAGATCTCCGTGCGCGAGGTCTTCGGCATCGATTCCGACATGCAGGTGCCGGCCTATTCCGAGGCGAACGAGCACGTGCCGGACGCCGATCCGGACTATCTCTTCGACCGCACGACGACGCTTGCCATCCTGGCCGGCTTCGCCCGCAATCGTCGCGTCATGGTCACCGGCTATCACGGCACCGGCAAGTCGACCCATATCGAGCAGGTCGCGGCGCGCCTCAACTGGCCTGCCGTCCGCGTCAACCTCGACAGCCACATCAGCCGTATCGACCTGATCGGCAAGGATGCGATCGTCATCAAGGACGGCCTGCAGGTCACGGAATTCCGCGACGGCATCCTGCCCTGGGCCTATCAGCACAACATCGCGCTCGTCTTCGACGAGTACGACGCCGGCCGCCCGGACGTGATGTTCGTCATCCAGCGCGTGCTGGAGGCCTCGGGCCGCCTGACGCTGCTCGACCAGAACCGCGTCATCCGCCCACACCCCGCCTTCCGCCTGTTCGCCACCGCCAACACGGTCGGCCTCGGCGACACGTCGGGCCTCTATCACGGCACGCAGCAGATCAACCAGGCGCAGATGGACCGCTGGTCGATCGTGACGACGCTGAACTACCTGCCGCATGACAACGAGGTCGGCATCGTCGTCTCGAAGGCCAAGCACTTCGCCGATCCGAAGGGCCGCGCCCTGGTCGGCCGCATGGTGCGCCTCGCCGACATGACGCGCTCGGCCTTCATCAACGGCGACCTGTCGACCGTCATGAGCCCGCGCACGGTGATCACCTGGGCCGAGAACGCCGAGATCTTCGGCGATATCGGCTTCGCCTTCCGGGTGACGTTCCTGAACAAGTGCGACGAGCTCGAGCGCACGCTCGTGGCCGAATTCTACCAGCGCGCCTTCGGCGAGGAGCTGGTCGAATCGGCGGCGAATGTCGTGCTGAGCTGAGAAACCAGCCGGCCCGCGCGACGCGGCCCTCGATCCGCGTCGCCGGCCGGACCTGACCGGGCGGCGACGGCCCATGGCCGGACGGCACGACCGGGACGTGAAACGCTCCCTGCCGCCGTGGCGGACCGGGGGTGAGGGACAGAGCATGAGCGGCAGCAACAGCGATCCGAGACAGAAGCCCGGCGAAGCAACGACGGAGCCGTTCAAGCGCGCCGTCGCCGGCTGCGTCCGCGCCATCTCCGGCAAGCCCGACCTGGAAGTGTCGTTCTCGAACGACCGGCCGATCCTGACCGGCCTGCGCGCCCGCCTGCCGGAGCCCGCCCGCAAGCCGACGGCGGCCGAAGTCGCCGTCACGCGCGGCCTCGGCGATTCCATGGCGCTCCGCCTCGCCTGCCACAATGACGCGATCCACCGCGCCGCTGCTCCCGAGGGCAAGAACGCCCGCGCCGTCTTCGACGCGGTCGAGCAGGCGCGCGTCGAGGCGATCGGCGCGCGGCGGATGGACGGCGTCGCCGGTAACCTCGCCGCCATGCTGGAAGACCGCTACCACCGCGGCAATTTCCACGAGATCACCGAGCGCTCGGAAGCGCCGCTCGAAGACGCCGTCGCGCTGATGGTGCGCGAGAAGCTGACCGGGCAGAAGCCGCCGCAATCGGCCGAGAAGATCGTCGACCTCTGGCGCGACTGGATCGAGGAGAAGGCCGGCCAGGATTTCGGCAAGCTCGCCGACACGCTGGTCGACCAGAAGCGCTTCGCTTCCGCCGTGCGCTCGCTGCTGGCCTCGCTCGAAATGGCCGACGAGCTCGGCGAGGGCGACGAGGACGAGAACGAGGAGAAGGGCGACGCGTCGGACGATTCCGGCGCCGAGCAGGAGAACCCGTCCGACGAGGCGGAGCAGAGCGACAGCGACGCCTCGGAAGAGGCCGAGACCACCGGCGACGAGGCCGAGGCCGGCGAGACCGAGACCACGGAAGCCGGCGCCGACGACGAGGAAGACGGCGAGGATTCCGAGGACGCGCGCGATTCCGGCGAGGCGACGCGGCCCGACAGCCCGTTCACCAACGCGCCGCCCGGCATCGACTACAAGGCCTTCACGACGCGCTTCGACGAGACGATCAAGGCGGAGGATCTCTGCGATCCGGCCGAGCTCGACCGGCTGCGCGCCTTCCTCGACAAGCAGCTCTCCAACCTGCAGGGCGCGGTCGGCCGCCTCGCCAACCGGTTGCAGCGCCGCCTGATGGCGCAGCAGAACCGCTCGTGGGATTTTGATCGCGAAGAGGGAATGCTGGATCCGGCGCGGCTCCACCGCGTCGTCACCGATCCGATGCAGCCGCTCTCCTTCAAGATCGAGAAGGACACGAATTTCCGCGACACCGTGGTGACGCTGCTGCTCGACAATTCCGGCTCGATGCGCGGCCGGCCGATCACGGTCGCCGCCACCTGCGCCGACATCCTGGCCCGCACGCTGGAGCGCTGCGGCGTCAAGGTCGAGATCCTCGGCTTCACGACCCGCGCCTGGAAGGGCGGCCAGTCGCGCGAGGCAGGGCTGCAGGCCGGCAAGCCGGCCGCTCCCGGTCGCCTCAACGACCTGCGCCACATCATCTACAAGGCGGCCGACGCGCCCTGGCGGCGCGCCCGGCGCAATCTCGGCCTGATGATGCGCGAGGGTCTGCTCAAGGAGAACATCGACGGCGAGGCGCTCGACTGGGCGCATCAGCGCCTGCTCGCCCGCCCCGAGCAGCGCCGGATCCTGATGATGATCTCGGACGGCGCGCCGGTCGACGATTCGACGCTGTCGGTGAACACCGGCAACTATCTCGAGCGGCACCTGCGCTACGTCATCGACGAGATCGAGAATCGGTCGCCGGTCGAGCTGATCGCCATCGGCATCGGCCACGACGTGACGCGCTATTATCGCCGCGCCGTGACGATCGTCGACGCCGAGGAGCTGGCCGGCGCGATGACCGAGAAGCTGGCGGAGCTCTTCGACGAGCACCAGCAGCAACCGGCGCGCGGCGGCGCCAGGCGCCGGGTGGCGATGCGATGAAGGGCGCGCGAGCAGCCTTCACCGCGCTGCTCCTGGCCGCCTCGGCGAGCCTCGCCCAGAGCCTCGCGCCGAGCCCTGCCCTCGGCGCGGGCTTCCAGCCCGAGACCATCAATACCAGCCGCATCGACCAGTTCCTGATCGGTCGGACGCAGCAGAATTTCGGCGAGTTCGAATTCGCCGGCGGCCTCGTGCTGACATCACCGAACCGCTCTTTCGGCGGCCTTTCGGGCATCGACATCCGGCCGGACGGCAAGAGCTTCCTGGCGATCTCCGACACCGGCTACTGGTTCTCCGGCACGCTGGAACGCGAGAACGGCCGGCTGGTCGGCCTCGCCGACCCACAGTGGGCGCCGATGCTCGACGCCAAGGGCCGGCCGCTCGGGCCCAAGACCAAGGCCGACGCCGAGGGCCTGCGGCTGACCACCATCAACGGTCGCCCCGCCGCCTATGTCTCCTTCGAGCAGGCGAACGAGCTGCGCCTCTATCGTGCCCGCTCGAAGGCGTTTCCGGACCTCGCCCTGGCGCGGCCGGAGGTGGTCAAGTTTCCCCGCGCCGGCCGCAAGCTGGTCGGCAATCGCGGGCTCGAGACGGTGGCTCTGGCGCCGGCCGACAGCCCGTTCGCCGGCGCCCCGATACTGGTCGCCGAGCGCTCGCTCGACCCGGCCGGCAACCATCGCGGCTGGATCGTCGGCGGCCCGTTGGCCGGCACGTTCTCCGTCGTGCGCAGCGGCGACTACGACGTCACCGACGGCGCCTTCCTGCCGAATGGCGACCTGCTGATCCTGGAGCGGCGGGTGATCATGCCCTATGGCGTCGGCATGCGCCTGCGCCGGCTGCCCGGCGACACGATCCGCCCCGGCGCGGTCGTCGATGGTCCCGTCGTGCTCGAAGCCGACATGCTGAGCCAGATCGACAACATGGAAGGCCTCGCCGTCTCGACCGACCCGGACGGGCGGGCGCGGGTGACGCTGGTCTCCGACGACAATCTGAGCCTCCTGCAGCGTACGCTGATCCTCGAATTCATCTGGCAGGACCCCGGCGATCGGGACAGCACCGCCGTCAACTGACGCGGCCCCACTTCTCGACGATTCCCGTGTCGGCTATGCTGCTCTCCGGCGTCGCCCACGCCTCCCCCCTCCACCGGGTCAGCATGTCTCCATGCCGGGCGCGTTTCCGTTCCCGAACCGACTGTTCGAGCGCCGCGCATAAGGAGGGATTGCGAACGAGGCTCGCAACGGGAGGTCCTTGCAATGACTTTATCTGCCCCGATCCACCGCCTGAAGCGCGACGCCCGGCTGCTTTCGCGCAGCGCCGGTATTCCGCTCCATGCCGCCCTCGACCGCATCGCCATCCGCGAAGGCTATTCCGCCTGGAGCCTGCTCGCCGCCCGCGCAGCGGCGCGGACGCCGGCCGAGAAGCTCCATGCGCGGCTTGCGCCGGGTGACCTCGTCCTCGTCGGCGCGCGGCCGCGCCAGGGCAAGACGCTGATGGGCCTCCAGCTCGCCCGCGCGGCGACGCGATCCGGCCAGCGCAGTGTCGTCTTCACGCTGGAATACACGGAAGCGGAGATCCGCGACCGGCTCGCGGCGATCGGCGCGCCGGAGATGGCGACGGACGACCGGTTCGCCTTCGATTGTTCCGACGCGATCGACGCCGGCTACATCATGCGCCAGCTGGCGACGGCGCCGGCCGGCACGCTCGCGGTGATCGACTATCTGCAGCTGCTCGACCAGCGGCGCGACAGTCCGCCGCTCGCCGATCAGGTCCGTGCGCTCCGAGCCTTCGCCCGCGATCACGGCCTGATCCTCGTCTTCATTTCCCAGATCGACCGGAGCTTCGATCCGGCACTGAAGCCGCTCCCCGACCTCGGCGACGTCCGCCTGCCCAATCCGCTCGACCTGTCGCTGTTCGACAAGACCTGCTTCCTGCATGGCGGCGAGATTCGCTTCCAGACGGTCGCCTGAACAACAAAAAGCCCCGCCGAGGCGGGGCTTTTCACATTCGATATCGATCGAGGCGGTTCAGGCCGGGCGGGCCTGCGCGTCGGGCCAGGGCAGCACCACCCGCATCAGCGCGCGATAGGGCGCGAGCAGGATCAGCGCGGCGCAGAGCTTGACCGATAGGTCACCGAGCGCCCAGGACATCCAGCGCGCCGTCTCGGCGGAGAACAGGCCGAGCAGCGGCGCGGGCTCCAGCGCGAAGGCGTCGTTGGGACCGAGGAAGACGGCGAACGGCGCGAAGGCGAGCGTGAAGAAGATCGCCGTGTCGAAGATCGAACCGAACACCGAGGCGGCCAGCGGCGCCCGCCACCACGCCAGGCGGCGCAGGCGGCTGAACAGGCTGATATCGAGCAGCTGGCCGAACAGGAAGGCCGCGCCGGAGGCCACGGCGAGGCGCGGCGTCGCCAGCTTGACCGACACCGCGACGGCGCAGACGAAGCCGACCAGCACGACGAGCCGCGCGACGCGCGGGCCGTAGCGGCGGTTGGTCAGGTCGCTGACGAAGAAGGCGAGCGGGAAGGTGAACGCGCCCCAGGTCAGGATGTCCGCGAGCTGCAGCCGCCCGACGACGGCCTCGACCGGATACTGGACGAGGACGTTCGACAAAACGACAACGGCCGCCATGGAGGCGGCCGCAATGACGTGACCAAGCTTGATCATGTTCGGGCCCCTTAGGCCGCCGCAGTTTCCTGCGCGAGCTTCTTGGCGATGGCGCGCTTCAGCGTCAGGGCGCGGAAGGACAGCTCCTTCGAATCGGCCTTGGCGAGGAAGGCGTCGAGGCCGCCGCGGTGCTCGACCGAGCGCAGGCCGTGGGCCGAGACGCGCAGCTTGAAGCTGCGGCCGAGCGCGTCGCTGATCAGCGTCACGTTGACCAGGTTCGGCAGGTAGCGGCGACGGGCCTTGTTGTTGGCATGGCTGACGGTGTTGCCGGTCATAACGGCCTTACCGGTCAACTCGCAGACACGGGACATAACAAAGATCCTTCTATTCCACCATGAGGCGCAGCTTCGGCACCCGCCACGGCAGGGGTATCGGAAAGTGGGGTTTCTCATAGTGACCCGCGCCGCGCCCGTCAAGCAGGCAGCGCGCGTTCCCTAGTGACTAAAGCGGGGCAAATCACCTAGAATCGCGCGCAGTGATTTGGGGGGCAGCATCACGGGCGCACGGCCGGCGTTGCCACGACGGCGCCAAACGACGACGGCAGGTCTCTTCGACGGAACAATTTGAGATGAAATCGCCCCGCCTTCCGCGCGCCCTCGCCCTGCCGGCCTTCGCCGCGGCGATCGCCCTGTCCGCGCCGCTCGCTGCCTCCGCTCCGCAGAAGCACGAGGCGCCGCAGGGCCGCGTCGACGCCACCTATAACATCCTGCTCGGCGGCCTGACCATCGGCCGCTTCGCCCTCGACACCGAATTCGACGGCCAGGGCTACACCATCACCGTGCGCGGCACGACGAGCGGCGTCAGCCGCTTCGTCTCGGACGGCAAGGGCTATCTGAAGAGCAGCGGCCGCATGGCCGGCACACGCGTGCTGCCGGGCGCCTACCTGCTCGACACCAGCGAGAACGGCCACCGCAACTCGACCGTCTCGATGCTGATGAAGGCCGGCACCATCCAGCAGGTCACGGCGATGCCGCCGCTGGCCAAGAAGGCCGATCGCGTGCCGCTGCTGCCGCAGCACAAGCGCAACATCCTCGATCCGCTGAGCGCGATGGTCGTGCCGCTGCCGAAGGGCAATATGGGGTCGGCGTGCAACCGCACGGTGCCCGT
This sequence comes from Pseudomonadota bacterium, assembly GCA_023391905.1. Lineage (GTDB taxonomy): Bacteria > Pseudomonadota > Alphaproteobacteria > Rhizobiales > Kaistiaceae > Kaistia. The sequence continues at coordinate 11,495 of JAEWAD010000540.1, forward strand.
CTTCGACGGCTGGCAGCGCTTCGACGTCAAGCTCTCCTACAAGGGCACCGCCGAGGTCAGCGGCCAGGAAGGCTCCTACAAGGGCACCGTCATCGTCTGCGCGGCGCGCTATGTTCCCGTCGCCGGCCATCGCCCCACCCGCGAGGCGATCGAATACATGCAGAACAACAAGGCGCTCGAGGTCTGGCTGGCGCCGGTCGAACCGCTCGGCATCATGATCCCCTACCGCATGCAGATCGGCACCGAGGTCGGCATGCTGACGATCCACGCCTCGCGCTTCGTCGGCGCCGCCGAGACCCAGCGCGCCGCGGCGGAGTAGGCGCGTCCCGGCGCGGACCGCGGACCTGCCGATTGGCCCACTCGGCGGCCATCATCCTGAGGGGCTTCGCGCGAGCGAAGCCTCGAAGGAGGATCCGGAGTGAGCCTGCGGCCTTCTGACGACGCCGGCTCTCCCTCGAGGAGCGGCGAAGGCGTCCAATCTCCCCTGCTAGCGACAGCCTCCCCGTCATCCCCGCGAAGGCGGGGATCCATACAGCCGCGCCCAGAGATGTTTCGCGCGGCGGGCAACCCGGCGCCGCGCGGCCGAGTAGGCGCGTCCCGGTACGGACCGCGGACCTGCCGATTGGCCACTCGGCCATCATCCTGAGGTGCTTCGCGCGAGCGAAGCCTCGAAGGAGGATCCGGAGTGAGCCTGCGGCCTTCTGACGACGCCGGCTCTCCCTCGAGGAGCGGCGAAGGAATCCAATCTCCCCTGCTAGCGACAACCTCCCCGTCATCCCCGCGCAAGCGGGGATCCATGCAGCCGCGCCCTGAGATGTTTCGCGCGGCCGGCAACCCGGCTGAATGGATCCCGGGTCAAGCCCGGGATGACGGCGGAGCGGGTCAGAACCGGCGTCGCGGAGCCGGAGGATCTTGGCCTCCCCTACCTGCAAGACGTGAGCGACACCCGCCGTTTGGCTGTTCTGCGCCAGCCCGCTCGAGAGGTTGCACCGGCCATCGCCGTCTCGACGAATGAACCGTCCCAGATCGAGACAACCACAGCCTCGTCGGTTAACGCGGCTCGCGCCAAACGTCGCGCGGGGCTTCGGGATGGAACGAAGCCGGCCCAACCATCGCCGCGTCTATCGTGGCTCCGGCACCACCAGGCACAAGCGCTAGCGCGCACGAATCGAGAACCGCGATTCGCCAGCGATTCGTCCATGCTCCGTTCCGGATTCGGTCGAACCGTTAACGGCGACGGAGATCAAGCCATTGACGGTATTCACCTTTCGGTAACCATGCCTGCCGGCTGAGCGAGGCCAAAGGTTAACGCCGCGCGCGCTTTTCAGGGCAGCGGCGAAAGCCGCGCGGCACTATTTCGTGGCGGTCCTCGCCGTGGCGCACATATATGGGGGTGAACAGAACGCGATTGTCCGCGAGTCAGTGATTCGGACATCGTTTGTTCCAGAAAGGTTCCAAAGTTTAACCGGGGGACCTTTCTCAGCCGAGGAACGGACGCTTCATTGTTTCGACATGAAACGGGGGCAGCGTCCGGTGAGTTGGAAGCGAGACTGCCCGCGAGATGAATGAACGGACGAAACCATCAGGCGCCGGTGCGGGCGGGCGCAACGTCACAGCCGTTTTGGGTCCGACCAACACCGGCAAGACGCACCTCGCGATCGAGCGCATGCTCGCCCACTCCTCCGGCGTCATCGGCCTGCCGCTGCGCCTGCTGGCGCGCGAGGTCTATGGCCGCGTCGCCGCCCGGGTCGGCGAAGGCGCCGTCGCGCTGATCACCGGCGAAGAGAAGATCATCCCGCCGCATCCGCGCTACCGCGTCTGCACGGTCGAGGCCCTGCCCGCCCATACCGACGCGTCGTTCCTGGCGATCGACGAGATCCAGCTCGCCGCCGATCTCGACCGCGGCCATGTCTTCACCGACCGGCTGCTCAACCTGCGCGGCCGCGACGAGACGCTGCTGCTTGGCGCCGCCACCATGCGCGGCATCCTCGAAAAGCTGCTGCCGGGGATCAACGTGATCACCCGGCCGCGCATGTCGATGCTGACCTATGCCGGCTCGAAGAAGATCACCCGACTGCCGCGCCGCACCGCCGTCGTCGCCTTCTCGGCCGACGAGGTCTATGCGATCGCCGAGCTGATTCGGCGGCAACGGGGTGGCGCAGCGGTGGTGCTCGGCTCGCTTTCGCCGCGTACGCGAAATGCCCAGGTCGAACTTTATCAATCCGGCGACGTCGATTTCCTCGTCGCCACCGACGCGATCGGCATGGGACTCAATCTCGACGTCGATCACGTCGCCTTCGCGCAGGAGCGGAAATTCGACGGCTTCCAGTACCGGCGGCTGACGGCGGCGGAACTCGGCCAGATCGCCGGCCGCGCCGGACGCCACACCCGCGACGGCACCTTCGGCGTCACCGGCCAGGTCGATCCGTTCGAGGACGAGCTGATCGAGGCGCTGGAGAGCCACCAGTTCGCCCCGGTCCGCACCCTGCAATGGCGCAACCGGGCGCTGGATTTCCGCACGATCGACAGCCTTCGCGCCAGTTTGGAGCGCCCGCCGGGCCATGAGGGCCTGTCGAAGGCGCCACCGGCCGAGGACGTCACGGTCTTGGAAATCGTCGGCCGCGACCCGGAGATCCGGGCGCTGGCCAACCGGCGCGAGCGCATCGAACTGCTCTGGGACATCTGCCAGACGCCGGACTATCGCCGCATCGCGCCGGCCAACCATGCCGAGATCGTCGGCGATATTTTCACCTTCGTCGCCCGCGACGGTGCGGTGCCGGACGACTGGTTTCAGCGTCAGGTCGCCTTTGCAGATCGCACGGATGGCGATATCGATACGCTCGCAAACCGCATTGCGCACATTCGGACATGGACCTTTGCGGCAAACCGGCCTAACTGGCTAAGCGATCCTCGCCATTGGCAGGAGCGCACGCGCGCTATAGAGGATCGTCTTTCCGATGCGCTCCACGAAAGGCTCACCCAGCGTTTCGTCGATCGGCGCACAAGTGTACTGATGAAGCGGCTCAGAGAAAACGCCATGCTCGAAGCAGAAATCACGACCTCCGGCGATGTGCTGGTCGAGGGACAGCATGTCGGAAGCCTGCAGGGTTTCCGCTTCACGCCCGATCCCCAGGCCGACGGACCGGACGCCAAGGCGATCAGCGCCGTGGCCCAGAAGGCCCTCGCCGGCGAGATCGAACGCCGCGCCGAGAAGATCGGCAACGCCCCCAATCCCGAATTCGTGCTGTCCGCCGACGGCACGCTGCGCTGGCT
>JAEWAD010000040.1 GCA_023391905.1 Pseudomonadota bacterium
TGACGACCCAGACCTGCGTTCGCTCCGACGCACGGGCGATCAGCCGCGCCAGCGGCCCGACCAGATCCGGATGCAGGCTCGTCTCCGGCTCGTTCAGCGCGATGAAGCCCGGCAGGCGATAGGCCGACAGCGCCGCCACCAGGCAGAGGAAGTGCAGCGTTCCGTCCGACAGCTCGTGCGCGCCGAGCGGCCGCGGCAGATCAGGAAACTTGAGACCGAGCGAAACCGAGCCCTTGCCGAACTCGGTGACCAGCGTCGCGCCGGGAAACGCATCGTCGATCGCCGCCTCGATCGCCGGCGCCTCGCCGCGGATCTCGATGACGGTGGCGAGCGCGGCCGCCAAGTCATAACCGTTGGAGGCGAGCGTCGGCGTGGTGATGGCGAGCGCCGGCTGACGAATGGGCGACGCCTTGTCGGTGCGGAAATCGTGGTAGAAGCGCCAGTCGAGCAGCGCCCGGCGGACAAGGTCGAGCTCGGTGAAGCGCCCCTGATCGCGGAAGCCGGAAAGCGCCGTCTCGGAGGGGACCAGCGCCTCCTCATAGGACTGGCGGCGGCCATCCTCGTCGCGCAGCCAGGCGCTCGGCCCCTGCCGCTTCAGGAGCGTCACCGCCTTGCCCCGACTGCGCTGGACCAGCTCCTCGGCCTTCACCATCGGCTCGGTCGCGGTCAGCGCCGCCTCGTCGATCGGCGCCGGCAGGCCGATCTCGATCGAATACTCATAGTCGCCGAATTCGGCGCCGAGCTTCAGTCGCACCGGCCCCTTGGTGCGGGGTCCCGCCCAGAGCACGGACTCGAAGCCGCCCTCCTCCGCGATTTCGCGCGTGATCGTGCCGCGCGCCGCGGCGGCGAGCAGTTCGAGCGCGCGATAGAGATTGGTCTTCCCGACGCCGTTCTTGCCAACCAGCACGGTCAGCTCCTCGACCGGAAGCTTGATGCGCCGGATAGAACGGTAGAGCTCGGCCGAGACGGATGTCAGGCGGAGGGGCACGCACGCATCCTCGGGAGGGAGGGACGGCTCGAAGAAAAGGCGGGCGGATGACCGAAGCCATCCGCCCGGCAGGATACTCAGAACGTGACGACGCTGCGGATCGACTTGCCCTCGTGCATCAGGTCGAAGGCGGTGTTGATCTGGTCGAGCGGCATGGTGTGGGTGATCAGGTCGTCGATGTTGATCTTGCCGTCCATGTACCAGTCGACGATCTGCGGCACGTCGGTGCGGCCACGCGCGCCGCCGAAGGCAGAGCCCTTCCAGACGCGGCCGGTGACGAGCTGGAACGGACGGGTCGAGATCTCGGTGCCCGAGGGCGCCACGCCGATGATGATCGATTCACCCCAGCCGCGATGGCAGCACTCCAGCGCCTGGCGCATCGTGTGGACGTTGCCGATGCACTCGAACGAGAAGTCGGCGCCGCCGCCGGTCAGGTCGACGATCGCCTCGACCACCTTGTCGCGGCCGACCTCGTCCGGATTGACGAAATGCGTCATGCCGAACTTCTTGGCCATGGCGACCTTGGACGGATTGAGATCAACGCCGATGATCTTGTCGGCGCCGACCATGCGGGCGCCCTGGATGACGTTGAGGCCGATGCCGCCGAGGCCGAAGACCACGACATTCGCGCCCGGCCAGACCTTGGCGGTGTGGATCACGGCGCCGATGCCGGTCGTCACGCCGCAGCCGATGTAGCAGATCTTGTCGAAGGGCGCGTCCTCGCGAACCTTGGCGACGGCGATCTCCGGCAGGACAGTGAAGTTCGAGAAGGTCGAGGTGCCCATGTAGTGGAACACGGTCTCGCCGTCGCAGCGGAAGCGCGAGGTCGAATCGGGCATCAGGCCCTGGCCCTGCGTCGAGCGGATTGCCGTGCAGAGGTTGGAGCGCTGCGACAGGCAGGTTTTGCACTGGCGGCATTCCGGCGTGTAGAGCGGGATCACATGGTCGCCGGGGCGCACGGAGGTCACGCCGGCGCCGACCTCGCGGACGATGCCCGCGCCCTCATGGCCGAGAATGGCCGGAAACTTGCCTTCGGAATCGAGGCCGGAAAGCGTATAGGCGTCGGTGTGGCAGACACCGGTCGCCATGATCTCGACCAGCACTTCGCCGGCCTTGGGGCCTTCCAAATTGATCGTCTCGATCGTCAGAGGCTTGTTGGCCTCCCAGGCGACGGCGGCACGGGTCTGCATCGGATGGCTCCTCGAAAAGTCAGGCGTCGATCGGTGCCGGCGGAGACCGCCAGCCTGACCCTTGGATAGCCCACTCGGATCACCGGGTCGATCCTTGCGACCGCCATGGGCGGGGATAGTGTCGCTACCCCTTCGGCGGGATCAGGGGCTGGGCGATCTCCTGGAAGACGGCCAGCGCCTCGCATTCGGCCGCCAGCGCCGCCAGTCGCGGCCAGTGCTCGGCACTGAACGCATCGGGATGCGCCTCGCGCAGGAAGCGCAGCACGCAGGCAACGGCGATATCGGCATGGCCGATCCGGTCGCCGTACCACCAGGGCGTCGAGCGCGCGGCACGGTCGGCTTCGAGCGCGTCAAGCCCGGCGCCGACTTGCATGCGGCAGCGCTCGATCCAGAGTTCCGATCGGTCCTTCCTCAGGATCTTTTCGTAGAAGAGGCTTACCGCCTTGTCGCCCAGCCCCATGGCGAGCGCGATCGTCTTCAGGGCATGGCGGCGTGCCGGCCCGAAGGGCGCGAGCATGGCCCGATCCGGCCCCGCCGCCTCGTCGAGAAAGTCGAGGATGGCGGCGCTCTCGATCAGCACCTCGCCGTCGTCGAGCACCAGCGTCGGCACGCGCCGAAGCGGATTGTAGGCGCTGAGCTTCTCGCCGTCGCCGAAGGTCGACCACGGATAGTGCTCGAACGGCACGTCGTAGAACCGCATGGCGATGGCGACGCGACGCACGAAGGGCGAATCATACTGGCCGATGAGGATCATGGCGGGCTCCCGTGAAGCGGGCATCATGCATGCGGCACCCTCGGCCGCAAAGGGCGTCAGTCGCAGCGCGTCGCAAGCTGTGGCGACAGCCAGAGCAGCGCCGGCTCGATCGCCCGCTGCCAGTAATCCCAGAAGTGGCGCCCCTCCCCACCGCGCGTTTCGACGGTGTAGCCGTCCTCTCGCAACAGGCGGGCGAGATGGTCCCCGGCCCGGACCAGTTCGGGATAGTCCTGCCTCCCGATCGCCATCCAGATATCGGGGCGAGGCGCCGGAGCCGGCCCGGCGGCGATCGTGAACAGGTTGAGACGATTGAACCGCTCCGGATCCAGCGGCTCGCCATAGGCGCCCTTGTAGAGATCGCGGATAAAGGGCGCGCCCAGTCGCGGATCGGTGGGCCGCATCGGCTCGGCCACGGCGCCGGAGAGGCTGATGGCCGCCTCGAAAAGATCGGGACGGGTCAGGCTGAGGTACAGCGCGCCATAGCCGCCCATCGACAGCCCGCCGATCGCCCGCCCCTCGCGACAGGCCGCCGTCGGCAGCCGCGCATCGATGGCCGCGATGAGGTCGGTGGTAAACGCCGTCCCGACATTGCCGAGCCCGCCCGGATCGGGATTGTCGACGTACCAGCTGTCGCCGGCGCCGGGCGCGACCACGACCATGGGCCGGATCGCGCCGGAGGCGATCAGCCGGTCGAGGATGGTCGCGAGATTGCCCCAGGAGAACCAGTCGCCGTCCCGGCCGGTCAGGCCGTGCAGCAGGTAGAGAACCGGCCATTGCTCGCCCTCCGGCGGGGCCACGTCGGGAATGTAGATCGCGTAGGGGATCGGACGGCCGAGCACGGGGCTCGGCGCCGACTGCCGGAATTCGGTCTGCCCAGCCGCTGCGCTGCCCGCGAGCAGGCCGAACCAAAGGGCGCCGAGCGCCATCGCCCATCGATGAAACCGCATCCTCGCCCCTCTCCCCACGACGCCCCCGAGTTAGAAGCGAGAAAATCTGGGAAAGGAAGCGGTCCATGGGCAGGATCGAGCGCGAACACGGCAGGGTAAGGAAAGTCACCAACCTGCAACCCGATTCAGCTATGGTCGCCGCGCTTCGGCCGTGTCGCCCGACGGGTGGCGCGCAGGCACGTGAAATTCGGATGAGGATCCAGCCATGTTCAGAACGCCAGTCATGCGAAAGCTCCAGGCCTCGCTGATCGCGACCGTCATGCTCGCCAGCACCACGCTGACGCCCGCGCTCGCCTGAACCCGCACGCTGTTCGTCGGCGACGACAACATGGTCGCCACGGGGCGCAACATGGACTGGCGGGAGGACATGCTCTCGAACCTCTGGGTCCTGCCGGCCGGCATCGAGCGCGACGGGCTCGGCGGCGAGCGCTCGATCAAGTGGAAGTCCAAGTATGGCAGCGTCGTCACCACCGGCTACGAGGCGGGCAGCACCGACGGCATGAACGAGAAGGGGCTGGTCGCGAACATCCTCTTCCTGGCAGAGGCCGAGTACGGCGAGCCGAAGGCGGACGACAAGCTGCTGTCGATCTCGCTGTGGGGCCAGTACGCGCTCGACAATTTCGCCACCGTCGCCGAGACGGTCGAGGCATTCCGCGCCCGCCCCTTCGCCCTGCTCGCGCCCAAGCTCCCCAACGGATCGGAATCGACCCTGCACCTCGCGGTCTCGGACGCGACGGGTGATTCCGCGATCTTCCAGTACCTGAACGGCGAACTGGTGATCTTCCACGGCAAGCAATACACCGTGATGACCAACTCCCCGCCCTACGCGGAGCAGTTGGCCATCAACGCCTATTGGGAGAATATCGGCGGCCTGACCTTCCTGCCCGGCACCAACCGCGCCGCCGACCGCTTCGCCCGCGCCTCGTTCCTGCTCAACTCGATCCCGAAGTCGCTCGACAAGAACTACATCCAGGGCGTGCCGCAGCAGTCCTTCGACTTTCAGGCCGTGGCCGGCGTGATGAGCGTCCAGCGCGCCGTCAGCGTGCCGCTCGGCATCACGACGCCGGACCAGCCCAACATCTCCTCGACGATCTGGCGCACGGTCTCGGACCAGAAGAACCTGGTCTATTATTTCGACTCCGCCACCCGGCCGAACACCTTCTGGGTCGACTTCAAGAATGTCGACTTCAAGCCCGGCGCCGCGGTGAAGCGGCTCACGATCATGAATGGCGAGGTCTACTCGGGCGAGGTGAGCGGCGACTTCAAGCCGCACGAGCCGTTCAAGTTCCTGCCCGGCGTCTGAAGTTCCCGATCCTGGAGGGCCGCTGCCATGCAGCGGCTCTCGACCGGCTGACGATCAGCCGCCGCCCCGCTCGCGGCGCAGCTTGGCCCAGTATTCCATCCGCTTGCGGATATCGCGCTCGAAACCGCGCTCCACCGGCTGGTAGAAGCTCTGGCGACCGAGCGCGTCCGGGAAATAGTCCTGGCCCGAAAACGCATCCGGCTCGTCGTGGTCGTAGCGGTAGCCGGCGTTGTAGCCTTCGTCCTTCATCAGCTTGGTCGGCGCGTTCAGGATCCGCTTCGGCGGCAGCAGCGAGCCGGCGTGCTTCGCCGTCTGCATCGCCGCCTTGAAGGCCGTATAGACGGCGTTCGATTTCGGCGCCGTGGCGAGATAGACCGCCGCCTGCGCGAAGGCGAGCTCGCCCTCGGGGCTGCCGAGATAGTCGTAGGCGTCCTTGGCGGCGTTGGCGACGACGAGTGCCTGCGGATCGGCGAGGCCGATATCCTCGACGGCCATGCGCACGAGCCGTCGACCGAGATAGAGCGGATCCTCGCCGGCATCGAACATGCGCGCGAGATAGTAGAGCGCCGCGTCCGGGTCCGAACCGCGGATCGACTTGTGCAGGGCCGAGATCAGGTTGTAGTGGCCGTCCTGGCCCTTGTCGTAGATCGGCGCGCGCCGCTGCACGATCTCCTGCAAGCCCTTGGCGTCGAAGATCTCGCCCGGCTTCGCCGCCCGCCAGACTTCCTCCGACAGCGTCAGAGAGGCGCGGCCGTCGCCGTCCGCCATGCGGATCAGCATCTCGCGCGCCTCCTCGTCGAGCGGCAGCGGCTTGCCCTCGACCGCCTCTGCACGGTCGAGCAGCTTGGCGATCGATTCCGGATCATGCGAATGGAACACCAGCACGCGGGCCCGCGACAGCAGCGCCGCGTTGAGCTCGAACGAAGGGTTCTCCGTGGTCGCGCCGACGAGCGTGACCGTGCCGTCTTCCATCACCGGCAGGAAACTGTCCTGCTGGGCGCGGTTGAAGCGATGGATCTCGTCGACGAAGAGCAACGTGCCCTTGCCGATCTGGCGCCGCCCGCGCGCCTGGTCGAACACCTTCTTGAGATCGGCGACGCCGGAGAAGATCGCCGAGATCTGCTCGAAATGCAGGTCCGTCTCGTGCGCCAGCAGGCGCGCCACCGTCGTCTTGCCGGTGCCGGGCGGCCCCCAGAAGACCATCGAGCCGAGCGAGCCGGAATTGAGCATGCGCGACAGCGCGCCGTCGGGGCCGACCAGATGGTCCTGCCCGACGACGTCCGCCAGCCGTTCGGGGCGCAGCCGGTCTGCCAGCGGCCGCGGCGCCGCCCTCTCCATTCCGGCGGCCTCGAACAGATTGCTCATCTCACGACACCCAACAGGCTCTCAGCGGCCGACCTGCGACCGGATCAGGCGACCACCGCGCTCGATGACGAGACGGTAGCGCGAAGCACGGCCCGCGGCGATGTCTTCCAGCGCCTGGGTCGATGCGACCGCGTCGCCGTTCACCTCGACGACGACGTCGCCCTTGCGGAAGCCGACGCCGGCGGCCGAGGAGCCCTTCTCCACCGCCGTGATCAGCACGCCCTTGCGACGCTTGCCCTGATAGCCCTGCTCCTCCATCACCGCCGGCGAGAGGTTGACGACGGTAGCGCCGGCGAACGGCGACTTCCCGGCGATCGCGCGTTCGTCGCGCGGCGTGGTTTCGGGAGCGGCCACGAGCGCAAGCTCGACGGTCTGCTCCTTGGCGTCGCGGATGTAGACGAGCTTGACGTCACCGCCGACGCCCTTGGTGGCGATGCGGTAGTTGAAGCCATTCGGATCATCGACCTCGACGCCGTCAACGCTGACGACGAGATCGCCCGACTTCAGGCCGGCCTTCTCGGCCGGGCTGCCCTCCTCGACATCGGTGACGAGGGCGCCGCGCGGCCGGCCGATGCCGAGGCCCTCGGCGATCTCGGGCGTGACCTGCTGGAAGCCGGCGCCGACCCAGGCAAGCCGCAGCCGGCCATCCGCCAGCGCCGACCGCACCACGACATTGACCATGTTGGAGGGGATGGCGAAGCCGATGCCGATCGAGCCGCCGGAGCGCGAATAGATCGCCGTGTTGATGCCGACCAGATTGCCGTCCATGTCGACAAGCGCGCCGCCCGAATTGCCGGGATTGATGGCGGCGTCGGTCTGGACGAAGAACTGGTAGTCGGACGCGCCGATCTGGGTTCGCGCCAGCGCCGAGACGATGCCACTCGTCACCGTCTGGCCGACGCCGAACGGGTCGCCGATGGCGAGCACCAGGTCGCCGACCTCGAGCGCGTCCGAATCGCCATAGGCGACCACCGGGAACGCGCCGTCGGCGCCCTTGAGCCGCAGTACGGCCAGATCCATGCGATCATCCTTGAGCAGGACTTCGGCCTCGTACTCGCGCTTGTCGGAGAGCGCGACCTTGACCTCGTCGGCATTGGCGATGACGTGGGCGTTGGTCACGACGACGCCCGATGCATCGACGATGACGCCGGAGCCGAGCGACTGCTGCACGCGCTTGCGCGGCGCGTTGTTCATGTCGCCGCCGAAGAAGCGACGGAAGAAGGGATCGTCCATGAACGGCGACGGCCGGCGCTCGACGACGCGGGAGGCATAGACGTTCACCACCGCCGGCGAGACCCGCTTGACGATCGGCGAGAAGGAATAACGCAGCGCCGCCTCGGATGGTGGCACGGTCCGATCGACAGCATGGGCCGTACCCGCGATCAACACCCCTGCCAGTCCGATCGCTACCGCTCTTCCAAACCGCATCGACAATGTCCTTCCTTCGAGATTCCCTAGCCGAGATGGTACACGAAATACGGCGTTGCCATGACCTGCCGCCGCGACGCGGCGCGAACCGCCGCCGACGAATCCACAGTCTCCGCCTTCTTTGTCGCCCCGAACTGCCATAGGCTTGCCCAGACTCGATGGAATAGATGGACAGTTCGAGGGCTGCCCGTCGCCGGGCCGGCCCCATACGGTCGATGTATCGAAAGGCAGTTAGGGATCAGCATGCTCTGGATCGTCCTGTTCATCGTCGGCGTGCTGGTGCTTCTCGCCGGTGTCGTCCCGCTGCTGCTGAACGGTCGCCGCCGTCTCAACATCGTGTTGATCGGCCTCGGCGCCGTCGTCACGCTCGCGGGCATCGCCGGCGTGGTGATCCGCCCGTCGCTGTCCATGCCGCCCCTGGCCAGCCTCGAGGCGCCCGCTTCCGGCGACAATTCGCCCAGCCCCGTCGCCGACGCGGCGCCGCCCGCCGCCGAGG
>JAEWAD010000069.1 GCA_023391905.1 Pseudomonadota bacterium
GCTCTATGGTCATCTCGGCGCGATGGCCTTCCCGACCATGGCGGTCGGCGGCGTTCTCGCCGTGATCGTCCTGCTGTTGCCGAGGGGCGGCGTCAGCCCCACAGCGCCCGATCCGGCGGGCTGACCAGGCTGCCCTGATAGGCGAGGCCGGGCTCGCGGTCGCGCGCCAGCAGCAGCGGGCCGTCCAGGTCGACGAAATCGGCCTGCTGCGCGAGCAGCACCGCCGGCGCCATGGCGAGCGACGTTCCGACCATGCAGCCGACCATGATGGCGAAACCGCTTTCCCGCGCCGCCTCGGCGAGGCGCAGCGCCTCGGTAAGCCCGCCCGTCTTGTCCAGCTTGATGTTGACCGCGTCATAGCGCCCCGCAAGGTGGCCGAGGTCGCCGGCGACATGCAGGCTCTCGTCGGCGCAGACGGGAACGGGACGGTCGACTTCTGCCAGGAGGGCGTCGTCCCCTGCGGGCAGGGGCTGTTCGATCAGCTCGACGCCGGCTTCCACGCAAGCCTGCATGTTGGCGTCGAAATCCACCGCCGACCAGGCCTCGTTGGCATCGACGATGATGCGGCTCTGCGGGGCGCCCCGTCGCACCGCGGCGACGCGATCGGTGTCGCCCGCGCCGCCGAGCTTGACCTTGAGCAACGGGCGGTGGGCCGCATTGCGGGCGGCTTCCTCCATGCTCACGGGCGTGCCGAGGCTGAGCGTATAGGCCGTCAGCAGCGCGTGCGGCGCTGCGAAACCGAGGCGCTGCGCGACCGGCAGGCCGCTCGCCTTCGCCTCCAGGTCCCAGAGCGCGCAGTCGATCGCGTTTCTCGCCGCTCCGGGCGGCATGGCCGATTGCAGGCTGGCGCGATCCGGCACGCCACCCGGCCGGACGCCGATGGCGTCGATCGCCGCCACGACGCCTTCGACGGTCTCGCCATAGCGGGCATAGGGCACGCATTCGCCGCGCCCGACGAACCGGCCGTCGGTCACCGCCACGGTGACGACGGTCGCCTCGGTGCGGGACCCACGCGAGATGACGAAGCTGCCGGCGATCGGCCAGCGCTCCACGACGACGGTGAGCGAGAGGGTCATGAGGCGGGAAAATCCTGCAGGATGCGGTCGACGATCGGCCCGACTCCGGTGCGGATCGGGTCGACGGCCGGAATATCATGCGCGGCCGCCGTTTCGTCCAGCAGCCGCCGCGCGTCATCCTCGTCCAGCGCCTGCGTGTTGACGGCGATGCCGACGCAGCGGATCGCCGGATTGGTCAGGCTGCCGCAGATGCGCGTCAGATCGATCACCTGGCGGATCGTCGGCAGCGCATGGCGGACGCCGCGCATGGTCCTGCGCGTCGGCTCGTGACAGACGACGAAGGCGTCGGGTTGCGCGCCGTGAAGCAGGCCGAGCGACACGCCGGCGAAGGAGGGGTGATAGAGCGAGCCCTGTCCTTCGATCAGGTCCCAGTGGTCGGGCGCCGCGTCGGGCGAGAGCCATTCGACGGCGCCGGAAATGAAGTCGGCGACCACCGCGTCGATGGCGACGCCGCGTCCCGATATGAGCACGCCGGTCTGTCCCGTCGCCCGGAAATCGGCGTCGAGGCCCGCCGCGCGCATGCCGCGCTCCAGTGCCAGTGCCGTGTATTTCTTGCCGACCGAGCAATCCGTCCCGACGGTCAGCAGGCGCATGCCGGTGCGCTTGGTGCCCTTGCCGGTGTCGAAGCGCTGGGGCGCGAGCCGCACATCATGGAGGCGTCGGCCCCAGCGGGCGGCGGCGGCGCGGATGGCGGGATTGTCGCCGAGCCGCGAATGCAGGCCAGAGGCGACGTCAAAGCCGGCATCGAGCGCCGCGACGATGGTGTCGACCCAGTGGCTGGGCAGGACGCCGCCGGCATTGACGGCGCCGACGATCAGGGTCTTCGCGCCGGCTGCCCTGGCTTCCCGCAGCGTCATGTCGGGAAGGCCGGCATCGGCGCCGCAGCCCTCGAATCGCAACTGCCCGACGCACCATTCCGGTCGCCAGTCCACGATCCCCAGCGCGGTCTTGGCCGCCAGCGGGTCCGGAACGTCACCCAAAAACAACAGGTATGGTGTTGCGATCTCCATCCCGACTTCCTTTCCCGTCAAGGGCTTGCCCGGACTTCCGTGCTCGTGCGATCACCTACAGGACGTGGAAGCTTAGGAGGCGCTCCTCGGCGTCACAAGGGCCGTGCGCCCCAGGGGCCGGCTGGACTGAGGCGTCGAACGCGGAGCAGACGTGGCGACGGCGACAACATCAGCAGCGCAGCTCGAACGCTCGGAAGATGCCGGGCAGGTTCGCCTGCGTGCCGTCGGGCCCTGGACCGTGCGCAGCGCCGGCAGTCTTGAACCCGAAATCGACGACGCCGTCGCATCGATCTCGGGCGCGACGCAGCTGGACCTCTCGGGCATCGAACAGATCGACACCGCCGGCGCCTGGCTGATCACCCGACTGGAGCGGGGCCTGCGGGCCAAGCAACGGGACATCACCGTCGAGGGCGCCTCGAGCAATACCCAGCGCCTCCTTGATGCTCTCGATCCGGCCGAGCGCGAGATCCCGCCGTCTCCGCCGCAGATCGGCGTGGCGCAGGAACTGGTCGAGGGCGTCGGCAAGGCGATGTACCTCTCCTGGAAGGACTTCCTTTCGGGCGTCAACATCCTCGGCGGCGTGACGCGCGGCTTCGTCAAGGCGCTGCGGAATCCGTCTCGCTTCCGTTTCACTTCGATCGTCGCGCATGTCGATCGCATGGGCCTGCGCGCCGTGCCGATCATCGCGCTGATGTCGCTCCTGATCGGCGCGATCATCGCGCAGCAGGGCGCCTTCCAGCTGCGGGCGTTCGGCGCCTCGATCTTCGTCGTCGACCTGGTCGGCATCCTCGTCCTGCGCGAGATCGGCGTGCTTCTGACCGCGATCATGATCGCCGGTCGCTCGGGCAGCGCCATCACCGCCGAGATCGGCGCGATGAAGATGCGCGAGGAGGTCGATGCGCTCAGCGTGATCGGCGTCGATCCCGTCGAGGTGCTGATCATGCCCCGGATCCTGGGGTTGATCATTGCGCTGCCCATGCTGGCCTTCATCGCCGACATCATGGCGCTGGTCGGCGCGGGTCTCGTGAGCTGGGTCTATATCGGCCTGCCGCCCGAGGCGTTCATCGACCGGCTGCGCGATGCCGTGGCGCTCAACACGCTGTTCGTCGGCCTGATCAAGGCGCCGTTCATGGCGCTGATCATCGGCATCGTCGCGGCGTCGGAGGGCCTGAATACGCGCGGCAGCGCCGCCTCGCTCGGCCAGCAGACCACGGCCGCCGTCGTCAAGGCGATCTTCATGGTCATCGTCGTCGACGGCCTCTTCGCGATGTATTTCGCTGCGGTGAACTACTGATGGCGCAGCAACCCGATCCGCATGGCAGCGAGAAGGAAGTGGTGATCCGCGGGCAGGGGATCACGGTTGGCTTCGGCGATCGCCTGATCCTCGAGAACCTCGACATCGACGTCTATCGCGGCGAGATCCTCGGCGTGGTCGGCGCGTCCGGCACCGGCAAGTCGGTGCTGCTGCGGACGATCCTGGGCCTGCAGGCGAAGCGGGCCGGCTCGGTCGAGATCCTCGGCACGCCCTATGACGAGGCCGACCCTGATACCCGCGCCGCCATCGACCGTCGTCTCGGTGTCCTCTTCCAGCAGGGGGCGCTGTTCTCGTCGCTGACCGTGCTGCAGAACATCCAGTTTCCCATGCGCGAGCATCTGAAGCTGTCGCCGCGCCTGATGGACGAACTGGCGCGCCTCAAGATCGAGCTGGTCGGCCTGGCGCCCGAGGCGGCCGACCGGATGCCGTCGGAGCTGTCGGGCGGCATGATCAAGCGCGCGAGCCTTGCGCGCGCGCTGGCCCTTGATCCCGACATCGTCTTTCTCGATGAGCCGACCTCCGGCCTCGATCCGATCGGCGCGGCCGAGTTCGACGATCTGATCGCGACCCTGCGCGATACTTTGGGGCTGACTGTGTTCATGGTAACGCATGACCTCGACAGCCTGTACACGGTCTGCGACCGAATCGCGGTATTGGGTGACCGCCATGTCCTGATCGAGGGGACGATCGAAGATCTGCTCGCCTTTGATCACCCCTGGGTCCAGAAATATTTCCGCGGTGCGCGCGCGCGTCGCCTGGAGAGTTCGGTTTAATGGAAACACGCGCCAATTATGCGACCATCGGCCTGTTCACGATTGGCGTGATCGTGGCGTGTTTCGTCTTTGTCTATTGGCTCGCCCGTTATGACGAGAGCGGAATCCGCAAGCCGATGCGGATCCTGATCCCCGGTTCCGTCACCGGCCTCGCGCCGGGCAGCCAGGTGCTGTTCAACGGCATCCGGATCGGCGAGGTCCGCACGCTCCGGATCAATCCGGAGGATCCGAACGAGGTCGAGGCCATGGTCGGCGTCGATCCGAACCAGCCGATCAAGGCCGATACCAAGGCGACCCTCGGCATCCAGGGCCTGACCGGCATCGCCTTCATCGAGCTGAAGGGCGGCTCCGGCAAGCTGCCCAACCTGCTGGACCAGCCCGGCATCCCCACCCTCGAGGCGCAGGGCTCCGGTCTGCAGGACCTGATCGCGAGCGCCCAGGAGCTGGTCACCAAGGTCAACACGGCCGTCGACCGGGTCAACGGCTTCATCGACACCGCCGAGCCGTCGCTGACGACCTCGATCAAGAACGTGCAGACCTTCACCGACGCGCTGGCCGAGAATTCGACGGGCGTGAAGGAGTTCATGAACAATTTCGGCGAGCTGTCGACGAAGCTCGGATCTCTTTCGGAAAGCCTGGGCGGCGCCGTCGCGAAGGCCGACAAGATCATCTCGGCGGTCGATCCGTCCGTGGTCGCCGACACGATCGAGAATGTCGGCAAGGTGACGAAGCGGCTGTCCGACTCGTCCGACGCCTTCCCGGAAATCATCGCGAACGTGAAGCAGATCTCGGAGCAGCTTGAGAAAGCGCTCGACGGCGCGCAGCAGATCATCTCTGCAATCCAGGTCGAGGTGGTCAAGAGCACGATCAACGACATTTCGATGGTCGCCAGGCGCTTCCAGACGGCCACCGTCGACGTCAACAAGATCGTCGCCGACGCCGGCAAGACCGTTGCCGATGCGCGGGACTTCGTCGCCAACGTGAAGAACAAGCAGGCCGACATCGACCTGATCGTCGAGAACACGCGCGACATGGTCCAGAAGCTCAACGCCGCCTCGACCCGTATCGACGGCATCCTCGGCAAGGTTCAGGACCTCGTGACCGATCCGAACGGCAAGAACTTCTTCGCCGAGGCGACGGCCGCCGCCGCCTCCATCCGCAAGGTGGCGGAGGCGTTCCAGGGCCGGGCCAGCCAGATCGCCGACAACCTCGCCAATTTCACCGGCCAGGGCCTGCGCAACGTCGACGGGCTGGTCGATCAGCTACGCCGCACGACGACGCAGTTCGACCGGACGCTGAACGCCATCCAGAGCAATCCGCAGCGCTTCATCTTTGGAAATCCCTCGGTACAGGACTACAACCGGAAATGACGCAGACCGGGGCACGGCCAACCATGCAGTTCCTGAACCGAGCGAAGTCCGTCGGGTTGCTTTCGACCGCGCTCTGCGCGCTGCTGCTTTCCGGTTGCGTCAGCAAGCTGCTGACCAGCCCGCCGCCGGCCACCTATGATCTCGCCGGCGTGCAGTCGGCGCCGGCCGTGAAGGGGCGGGCGTCGTCGCAGGTGCTCGTCCCGGAGCCGTTCGCGCTGCAGACGCTGGCGAGCCAGCGCATCGTCGTCACGCGTGGCGCGCTCGTCGCCTACTACCCGGACGCGCAGTATCCCGACACGCTGCCCCGCGTGGTCCAGAGCCGGATCATCCAGGCGTTCGAGAAGTCGAAGGGCGTGCGCGCCATCGGCCGGCCGGGCGAGGGGCTGTCGATCGACTACCAGCTCCTGACCAACATCCGCACCTTCGCCTTCAACGTCACGTCTTCGGGCCGCTTCGCCGAGATCGAAATCTTCGCGCAGATCATGAATGACCGGAACGGCAAGGTGGTGGAGGCGAAGCTCTTCCAGGCATCCGTGCCGGTTGCCGAGGATACGGCTCCCGCGGCCGTGACCGGCCTCAATGCGGCGCTGGACGAGGTGCTGCAGCAGCTCGTCACCTGGGCCGTTCCGCGCCTCTAGGCGCCATCAGGGCCAGGGCGGAAGCCGATCCGGGCGAGCATGCGAGTGTGGACGCGCCTGAGGGCGACGCTCCCTGAGCGCTGAGCCAGCGCAAATAGCCACGGACGAACGCATGCCCTCCGGGGGCTGCAGTGTCTGGCTGACTGCTTCGAAATTGGCGGGTGAGCAACCTGGGCAAGCCGTCCGGTGCGGCGACCGGCGTCCATGAAAAACCGATCCCGCGCGAGGCGGGACAGGCAGGACGTCGTCGATGTCGGCAGGTCGGGACGCCGCAGGCGCGGCATCCCCTGTCAGGTCACGAGGACGGCGGGCGAACCGGGCGCAGCAGGAACTGCGGCACGTGATCGCCGAGGCCGATCACCTTCTCGTCGTTGTCGCCATTGCGGTCGCGGCGGTCCGAGCGGGCAGGGCGATCGCGATGCTGCTCGCGATCCCGACGCGGAGCCTCCTGCGGGCGCGGCGCGGGCTCGGCCTTGCGCGGCTGCGGGGCAGTCTCCGCCGCCTTCGGAGCCTCGATGACCTCGGCCGGCTCTTCTACCTTCGCCTTGTCGGTGCTGCGCGACGACGAACGGCCGGAACGCGGCTTGCGCTCGCGCTCGCCGCGCTCGTCGCTCTTGCGACCACGGCCGCGGCTGGAGGACGCGCCCTCGTCAGACGAGACGACGTCCTTCACGTCATTCGTCCAGGTGACGTTGTCACCCGTCAGCTTCTCGATCGCGGCCAGGTACTTCTGGTCGGCCGGCGCGACGAGCGTGACAGCCGTGCCGGAGCGACCGGCGCGGCCGGTACGGCCGATGCGATGGACATAGTCGTCCGCATGGGTCGGGATGTCGAAGTTGAAGACGTGGCTGACATCGGGGATGTCGAGGCCGCGCGCGGCGACGTCGCTCGCGACGAGCAGCGTCAGGCGATTGTTCTTGAACGCATCGAGCGTCGCCATGCGGGCGCGCTGATCCATGTCGCCATGCAGGGCGCCGACCGAGAAGCCGTGCTTCTCGAGCGAGCGGGCGAGGATGGCAACGTCACGCTTGCGGTTGCAGAAGATGATCGCGTTCTTCAGGTCCGTCGCGCCGCGGATCAGTTCGCGCAGCGACTCGCGCTTGTCGAAGGCCTCGCGGCCCGTATGGACGAAGAGCTGCGTCACCGTCTTGGCGGTGGTGGCGGGCTTCGCGACCTCGATGCGGACGGGGTTCGACAGGAACGTATCGGCGAGGCGCTGGATTTCGGCCGGCATGGTGGCCGAGAAGAAGAGCGTCTGGCGGGTGAACGGGATCAGCTTGGCGATGCGCTCGATATCGGGGATGAAGCCCATGTCGAGCATGCGGTCGGCCTCGTCGATGACGAGGATCTCGACGCCGGTCATCAGCAGCTTGCCGCGCTCGCAATGGTCGAGCAGGCGGCCGGGCGTGGCGATCAGGACGTCGACGCCGCGATCCAGCTTCTTCTCCTGGTCGGCGAAGGAGACGCCGCCGATCAGCAGGGCGACGTTGAGCTTGTGGTTCTGCCCGTATTTCTGGAAGTTTTCCTCGACCTGGGCCGCCAGCTCGCGGGTCGGCTCCAGAATCAGCGTGCGCGGCATGCGCGCGCGAGCGCGGCCCTGCTCGAGCAGGGTGATCATCGGAAGAGTAAACGAGGCGGTCTTGCCCGTGCCGGTCTGGGCGATGCCAAGGACATCGCGCCGCGAGAGCACATGCGGAATGGCCTCGGCCTGAATCGGCGTCGGCGTCGTATATCCGCTTGCCTCGACGGCAGACAACACTTTGGGGCTCAGTCCGAGCGTGGAGAAGGTCATGTTTTGAAAAGGGGCCCAAAGCCCGATGGGACGGCTAACCTCACGTCGCCATCGATGAAAGATGCTCGCAAATACGAGGTTTTGCGTCGCCTTGTCAATTGTTTCGGTGAATTGCGACGATTTGCGTAGCCGCCGGCGTGGTGCGGCTAGTTGCTGGCCGGGCCGAAACGATAGGCCTCGTCGTCGCTGATGAACAGCTCGTAGCTATCCTTGGCGCCATCGGCGGCAGGATCGAACACTTCGAGAAACAGGCTGAGGCCGTCTTCGTCCGTCTCGATCACGACGTCGCCGATATTGCGCTTGAGCTCGACCATTTCCTTGATGTCGACCGTGCGGTCGATCGTGATCGCGCCGTCCTCGGCGACCGCCAGCCACTGGATGAACAGCCGTGCGGTCGGCTCGGGGCCGCTGCGCACGATGACGACGCGATAGAGGCCCTTCTTGTCGTCCTTTTCCCAGGTGCCGACGGTGCGGACATCCTGCACCGTGCCGGAGAGCGCCGCGACGCCGTCCGAAATGGCATCGGCGCGGAGCGGGGCGACCGTGGCGACGGTGAGGAGGCAGGCCGTCAGGGCTGCGCGAACGATCATCTCAAATCCTCCCTGGGGGCCCGGACGGATGCGCCCGCCGAACGGAACGCGACCCGCCCGAGGTCAGGCCAAAATGGGCAATTCAGGTCGCTTGCGCGCCGATCAGATATCGAGCGCGCCGGCGAATTCGGCGCGATCCTGAATGAAGCGGAATCGCTCCTCGGGCTTGTTGCCCATCAGCTGCTCGACGACATCCTGAGTGAGCGATACCTCGCCGTCAACGATGCCAACGCGCAGGAGCGTGCGCTTGTCCGGATCCATCGTCGTTTCCTTCAACTGGCCGGGAAGCATCTCGCCAAGGCCCTTGAAGCGACCGATCTCGACCTTCGCCTTGCCCTTGAACTCCGTCGAAAGCAGCTCTTCCTTGTGCGCGTCGTCGCGGGCGTAGAGCGTCTTGCCGCCCTGGCTGATGCGGTAGAGCGGCGGCACGGCCAGATAGAGATGGCCCTTGTCGATGAGCATGGGCATCTCGCGATAGAAGAACGTGATCAGCAACGATGCGATATGCGCGCCGTCGACGTCGGCGTCGGTCATGATGATGACCTTGTCGTAGCGCAGGTCGTCGTCGCGATAGTGGCTGCGCGCGCCGACGCCGAGCGCCTGCATCAGGTCGGCGAGCTGCTGGTTCTGCTCCATCTTCTCGCGGCCGGCATTGGCGACGTTGAGGATCTTGCCACGCAGCGGCAACACGGCCTGGTTGGCGCGGTTGCGGGCCTGCTTGGCGGAGCCGCCTGCCGAATCGCCCTCGACGATGAAGATCTCGCTCCCCTGCGCCGCGCTCTGGCTGCAATCCGCCAGCTTGCCGGGCAGCCGCAGCTTGCGCACGGCCGTCTTGCGGTTGACCTCCTTCTCCTGGCGCCGGCGAAGGCGCTCCTCGGCCCGCTCGATCACCCAGTCCAGCAGGCGGGAGGCCTCCTGCGGGGCGGCGGCGAGCCAGTGGTCGAAGGGGTCGCCGATCGCCTTCTCGACGATGCGGGTCGCCTCGGTGGTGGAGAGCTTGTCCTTCGTCTGGCCGACGAATTCCGGTTCGCGCACGAAGACCGAAAGCATCGCCGCGCAGGACGTCATCACGTCGTCGGCGGTAATGGCCGAAGCGCGCTTGTTGCCGGACAGTTCGGCATAGGACTTGAGGCCGCGGAGCAGGGCCATGCGCAGGCCCTGTTCGTGCGTGCCGCCTTCGGCCGTCGGAATGGTATTGCAGTAGGAGCGGACGAAGCCGTCGCCCGGATACCAGGCGATGGCCCATTCGGCTGCGCCATGGCCGCTCGCCTTGTCGGTGCGCCCTGCGAAGATCTGCGACGTGACCAGCTTCTCATTGTCGAGCTCGGCCGCGAGGAAGTCCTTCAGGCCGGACGGAAAGTGGAACACGGCCGATGGCGGCGTCGCCGCATCCGGCTCCAGCAGTTCCGGCGCGCAGTTCCAGCGGATCTCGACGCCGCCGAACAGGTAGGCCTTCGAGCGCGTCATGGCGAAGAGGCGCGCCGGCTTGAAATGGGCGCCGACGCCGAAGATCTGCGGGTCGGGCCGGAACTTCGTCCGCGTGCCGCGCCGGTTGTGGACCTCGCCGACGGTTTCGAGCGTCGAGGTCGGCAGGCCGCGCGAGAAGGTCTGGCGGTAGAGGCGCTTGCCGCGCGCGACCTCGACCTCGAGCAGCTCCGACAGCGCGTTGACGACCGAAACGCCGACGCCGTGCAGGCCGCCCGAGGTCTCGTAGACCTTCGAGTCGAACTTTCCGCCCGAGTGCAGCGTGGTCATGATGACTTCGAGGGCCGACTTGTCCTGGAAGCGGGGATGCGGATCGACGGGAATGCCGCGGCCATTGTCGGTGACGGTCACGCAGCCATCGGCGCTGAGCTCGACATCGATGAAGGTGGCGTGGCCGGCGACGGCCTCGTCCATCGAGTTGTCGATCACCTCCGCGAAGAGGTGGTGCAGCGCCTTCTCGTCGGTGCCGCCGATATACATGCCGGGGCGACGGCGCACCGGCTCGAGTCCCTCGAGGACCTCGATGTCGGCGGCCGAGTAGCTTCCTTCGGCCGAAGCGGCGGCGGTCGGCCGCCGGGCCGTGTCCTCGCGGGGGGGCTCCGCCGGCTTGACTGCACGCGCGGTTCCACCGGCTCCGAATAGATCGTCGATCTCTGCCATGGTCATCCGTTTTTGTGTGGTCTGTGCAATGGCGTGGCCGAAGCGGCGAATCAAGACGGAATTTTGCCACGCCTGCGGGGTTGGCGCGAGTGTGTTCCATTTTTGTTCCGGTTTGTCGACGGCGGCGGCCCGCCGCCTCGCGCACAGGTGTCGGCAGGGTTCCTTGAATGCCGGAGGGACAGCGCTACGATTCCATGTTGCGGTGGGGCAACACTACAATTGCAACTCGCCGGCAGGCTCCAGGGGCGGCCTCATTTGCCGCCTTTCAGCCATAAAGTGGAACGACCGTCGCTTTCATCCGGGGGCGGATAGGACAAACCTTGCGTATTGTCGGCAGAAAATTTCGTTGGTCTTCAAGGGTACACGGAGCTGTGATGGCGCGCGTAGTAGTTCGCGCCTGCAACCGCCTCGGATTCGCCCGAAACGAAGGCCATCTTCTGAACAACCCTGAATTCCGCGCTTTCGCGGACCTGTTTGAGAACACCGCAACGGCGACCCTGATGGCCATCCGGCCGGCGGCGGGCGCGGGCGGCAAGAATGGTATGGCGTGCAATGCGATTCTGTAACGCGTTCGGCGGCGTCGCCCTTTATGGCATCACCGTTCTGGCCTGCCTCGGCGCTGGGGCGGGCCAGGTTCACGCACTCGACGCCCGAACGCTGGACCGCAACGCCACGCCCGGCGAGGCTTTCCGCTTCGGCTTCAACGCCTACAAGCAGGGTGACAAGTCCACGGCGGTGGAAGCGCTGACCTTCGCGGCCGACAAGGGACACGCGGTGGCGCAGTGGAAGCTCGGCCGCATGTATGCGGAGGGCGACGGCCTCACCAAGGACGACATGAAGGCGTTCGAGCTGTTCAGCGAGATCGCCGACGCCCATGCCGACGACAATCCGGACGCGCCTTCGGCCCGCTTCGTTTCCAATGCCTTCGTCGCGCTCGGCTCGTACTATCGTGACGGCATTCCGAACAGCAACATCCGCCCGGATTTCGGCCGCGCCCGCCAGATGTTCTCCTACGCCGCCTCCTATTTCGGCGACTCGGACGCGCAGCTCAGCCTCGCCCGCATGTATTATGACGGCGAGGGCGGGGATCGCGACCCGCGCCAGGCGGCCCGCTGGGCCAAGCTCTCAGCTGATAAGGGCAATGTCGGTGCCCAGGCCCTGCTCGGGCACATGCTGTTCGAGGGCGACGGCGTCGCCCGGCAGCCCGTGGTCGGACTGATGTTCCTGACCATCGCGCGGGACCGCGCCCGGGCTGAGGACGCCTGGATCCAGAAGTTGCAGGAACAGGCCTTCTCGGTCGCCACCGAGACGGAGCGGCGCACGGCGCTTGCCATGGCCGACGACTGGATCGGCAAGAATCCGCAGAGCGTCCAATAGGCGCGCCGCGCGCCTGACATTCGCGCAACACCTGTCGACTGCATGACGCTTCGGGCAAGCTTGCCGGGGATGACGCCATGCGCGCGCTTGCGGCGCCTCGGCCAATTCGGCGAGGATCGCACCTGTCACTCGTCTGCCGGACTCGGAGCCCTTCGGGGCATTCTGCACCGGCGATCGGGAGGGAGGCGATATGAAGAGCAGCTCGATTCAACGGGCCGTACAGGGCTGGTTGTCGAGGCTGCGTCATGCCGGTAGGTGCCTGCCGCCCGGAGCCGTGCCGCGATGAACGCATGGCGTCGCTGTCTCATCCCTGGACTCGTCCTCATCACGCTCCTCACGATCATCGCGCTTGTCATGACGTCGGGTCGGATCGGGCGTGACATCGGCGAACGGGTCGACGCGCAACTCGCCATCGACGGCCAGCCCTGGGCTACGGCCAATGTCAGCGGCCGTTCCGTAACCGTGATGGGAACGTCGCCGACACTGCTCGCGCAGCGCCTGGCGGTCGAATCGGCCGAGCGCGTCTGGGGCGTTTCCCGCGTAGTCGACGGCAGCGGCGTGATTCCGCTCCAGTCTCCCTATCGATGGTCTGCCAGGCGATCCGGCGACAGCATCGCCATCGAGGGCTATGCGCCTTCGGAGGAGGCGCGGCTCGCGATTCTGGCTTCTGCCAAACGGAACTGGCCGACGGCCCCGATTTCAGAGACGCTGGAACTGGCGCGGGGGCAGCCGATCGGCTTCCTCGTCCTGACCGATTTTGCGATGCAGCGGCTGGCGGAGCTCGCCGAGGGCAGCGTGTCGCTGGTGGGGGCGGCGCTCTCGGTCGACGGCACCGCGCTCGACGAGGCGCGCTTCACGGAGGCGGCGCAGGCCTTGTCGACGGGGCTTCCGGGCGGCGGGCAGCTGCGAAACGTGCGCGTCCTGCCGCCGCGCAGCGAGCAGTTCGCCTGGCGCCTTGCCTATGATGGCAAGGCCGTCAGCATGTCCGGCTTCGTCCCTTCGGTTGCTGTCCGTCGCGACATCATCGAAGCGCTGGCGACGGCGCTTCCCGGCACGCCGGTGGAGGACACCACCCAGCTTGCCTCGGGCGTACCGGATGGCTTTGCCTTCGCGTCGGTCTTCGCCGCCTACCAGATGGCGCGCCTCAGCACCGGCGAGATCCGGATCGATGGGGCGTCGCTCTCGGTCGAGGGCAAGGCGAAGACGGTCGCCGACTATGAGATGGCGCTCGCTGAAATCGAGGCGCGCAAGAGCAAGCGCGTCGCCGGCGTCGGCGTCGGCATCATCGACCTGCTGCCGGCCGCCGTCGATCCCTACGTCTGGCGTGCAGACCATTCCGGCGACTCTGTCGTCCTCACCGGCTATGTGCCGTCGATCAGCGCGCATGACGAGGTCGTGGCGACGGCACGGCGGCTGTTCCCCGAGCATTCGATCAGCGACCATGTCCGCGTCGCGGATGGCGATCCGAAGATGGACTGGATCGGCGCGCTCAAATACGCCCTCGATCAGCTGGTGCTGCTGGAGAAGGGCTCCGTTTCGCTCACCGGGCGCAAATACGACATCGTCGGCGAGGCCGCTTCCTCGGCTGCCTATTCGGCCCTGACCGAGGCGCTGAAGAAGACGCTTCCCGCCAGCATGGAATTGCGCCGGTCGGCGGTGTCACCGGGCGCCGTCTCGCCCTTCGTCTTCGCGGCGGCGAGAAGTCCGGATGCGCTGACACTGAGCGGCTATGTGCCGACGGACGAGGTCGTGCAGAAGATCGTCGCCGCGGCGCGACCCAAATTCGGATCCGACCGCATCGAGCTGCGGCTTCTCCTTGCCGGTGGTGTTCCTGATGGGTTCGTCGATGCCGTCGACACCGCGCTTCAGGCCGTCAGCCGCCTGCATGGCGGGCGCTTCGATCTCGTCGATACCCGGTTGACGCTTTCCGGCGTCGCCGTGTCCGAGGGCGCGCGACAGGCGATCGAGGCCGCGGTGAAGGCCGACCTGCCGGAGGGCTTCGAACTGGCGGCGTCCCTGATGGTCGCGGTCGGCGGTGATCCGCTGACCGGTCCGCAGTGCCAGCTTGCCCTGCGGAATGAAACCGAGCGTGAGAAGGTGCAGTTCGACGGCTCGACCGCGCGCGTCCTGCCGGCGAGTTTCGGCCTGCTCGACCGCGTCGCGGCCATCGTCCAGCGCTGCCCGATCGCAACGGTCGAAATCGGCAGCCATACGGATTCGCAGGGCGGCACGCGCAAGAACCAGGCGCTCAGCGTCGAGCGCGCCAACGCCGTCGTCGATCATCTGGTCGCCGATGGCGTGCGCCGCGAACGCCTCAAGCCGGTTGGCTATGGCAGCAGCCGGCCGATTGCGTCCAATTCCAGGGCGGCCGGACGCGCGCAGAACCGGCGCATCGAATTCGGGATCGTGGGGCAGTAGGGGAGCGGCATGGCCTATGTGATCGTCAACTACTGGCCGTTCCTCGCCGTCGCGGCGGGCATGGGCCTCCTTGTCGGATGGTGGGCCACGGGATCGCGTCGCGGGCTGCCGCCGGTCGAGGCGGCGCGGGAGGACGCGGCGCGATGATCTGGCATGCGGCGGAAGTCTGGGCGGCGTTGGCGGTCTGCTTCCTTCTCGGGGCTCTCGTCGGATCCCTGCTTCACCGGACCGTGGCCCTGACGGGGGCTCGGCGGGCCCAGGCGAGTGTCATCCAGGTCGTCGATGGCATCGTGCGCTCGCTCGAGCGCGTCTTGATGCCCTGGCGCGGATCGGTCCCCGCGATCCTGCCGCAGACGGTTCCGATCCCGCCGCCGGATTTTCGGCATATCGTCGAGGCTCCGGAAGTGGCGCCGCCGACCGAGCCGGACCGACATTGGGACGGAGCCGTTGTCGCGGCCGCGCCCATCATCCCGGCCGAAACAAGCCTGCCGCCGGCGCCGGTGGCGCACATCCGGCTGCCGCATCCGGACGAGGCGTCGGCCCCGGAGCCGGTGGGCGGCTTCCAGCCGCTCGCCCTGCAGGCGCCACGCAACGAGACAGCCGATCCCTTGCACCTGATCAACGGTCTGACGAAGCGCCACACGAGCCAGCTGGCCAAGATCGGCATTTTCCACTTCAGCCAGATCGCATCGTGGACGCCGCAGGAGGTCCTGTGGGTTTCGGCCTATCTTGGGGTTGGAGAGGCCATTGCCAGCAAGGACTGGGTGAGCCAGGCCATGCATTTCGCCAGTTCCGATGAGCCGATCTTGGAGCCGGAGCCCAAGCCGAAGCCTAAGCCCAAGGCGTCGCGCAACGCCAAGACAAGAAAGGGCGGGGCGAAGGTTCCAGCAAAGCGGGTCGCGGCCGTTCCGACCACGAAGGCGGAGAGCGGTTCGCCCGTGGGGTCGACAGGCGAGGCACCGCTCAAGCGAAAGCGGAAAACCGGTGCGGCGGAATCGGTCGGCAAGCGCGGGGGGCGGAAGGCTGCGGCGGGCCAGCAGGTCGCGGAAGTGCCCGGCGCGGATGCGAAGCGCGATGCGGCGGCTGCGCCGTCCGCGACGAGTGCGACTGGCCCCGCGACCGCGCCATCCGAGGAATAGGTCGGATCATCACGACTGGGTCGAGCCGTGAGGTCCCGGCTCTCCGCGCCGCCGTGATGATCCGTGCTGCACGGGCGGGATGGGGCCCGCCCGCTCGATGGTCGGGGATGTGCTAGCTGCGGCCGCCGCGGTTGAGGTCGCGGTTGATGACCAGGGCCGGTTCGCCGAGGCGCGCGCGATAGACCTGCAGGTTTTCCATGCAGCGCATCACATAGTTGCGCGTCTCGCTGAACGGGATGCGTTCGATCCAGTCGATGGCGTCGACGTTCGGATCGCGCGGGTCGCCATACTGCTGGACCCAGCCCATCACGCGGCTGCGGCCGGCGTTGTAGGCGGCGAACGACATGATGTAGGAGCCGTTGAAGCCGTCGACGAGCTTGGCGAGATGGGCCGCGCCGAGCGTCGCGTTGTAGCTGGCGTCGCTGGTCAGCCGGTCGAGCGAGTAGGGCAGGCCGGCCGACTTGGCGACGACCTTTGCCGTCGCCGGCATCAGCTGCAGCAGACCGCGTGCGCCGGCATGGCTGACGGCGCCGGGATTGAAGGCGCTCTCCTGCCGGGCGATCGCGTAGACGATCGACTTCTCGATGGCCGTCGTCTTGACCGAGCGTGGGATGGCCGCCGTCGGGAAGGCGAGCGTTTCCACCGGCAGTCCGCGCGTATAGGCCTTCTTGCCGATCTGCAGCGCGAGCTGGTGCTGGCCGCGCTTCTCCGCCATCTGGGCAAGCAGCGCCATTTCGGCCGGGTTGGTCAGTGTCTCCGACAGGCGGATATAGAAGGCGCGCGAGCGATCATTGTAGCCGGCGGCGGCGAAGCGCTGCGCGGCCTGCACCATCGGGCGGCTGTTGAAGCGCTTCTGAATGGCGCTGTCGGCCGCGGGGGGCGCCGAGAGCTTCAGCTGCTTGACGCCGAGCTTGCCGGCCGCGAGCTGGCCATAGAAGGTCGTCGGATAAGCGGCGGCGAGGCGGTACTGCGCCGTCGCCTCGGCCTTGTCGCCCATCGCCTCGGCCGCGCGGCCGAGCCAGTATTCGGCGCGCGACTGGCTGAGCGGCATGCTGGAGACGGACTGGATCGCCTGGAAATGGCGCCGTGCCGTCACCGGATCGTTGAGGAAGCGCAGCGCATACCAGCCGGCATGGAATTCGGCGTCCGCCTGGTTCGAGCTCGATTCCGCCGCATGCTCGGCGACCAGCTTGTAGGCGAGCTTCGGATTGCCGAGATCGAGCAGTTCCCGCGACAGCACGCGGCGCTCGATCCACCAGGCGTCCGGGTCGACCAGCGAGGCGCCGTCGCGCGGCGCGGTCAGCATCAGCGCGGCGGCGTCGCGATAATCTTCGCCCCTGCGCAGGAACTGGACCTTCGAATAGATGTAGCCGGGATCCTTGCGCAGCCGCGCCGGGACCTTGTTGAGCAGGGCGCCGGCATTCTTCTCCTTGCGGATGACGGCGGCGCGCGCCGCGGCAAGGTGCACATAGTCGCCGCCGAGCAGCTTGCCCATGGCAACGCCTTCGGCGGCGTCGTTGTCATAGAAGAAGCGATCCATCCGCGCCTTGTGATCGGCGGTGGTCAGCAGCGAGCCGAATTCCTTGAGGATTGCCGCTTCGGTGTTCTGCGAGAACGAGTCCTTGCGCCACTTCGGACGCAGCAGGGCGGCCGCGTCCTTCGTCCGGCCCGCGCTTGCATAGGCGCGCAGCAGCAGAAGCGTGCCCTCGTCGGAGCCGGGCGCCGTGCCGCCAAACGCGTTGATGACAGTCGCCGGATCGGCCTTCATGCGTGTGAGGGCCTGCTCGGCGCGCCGGCGCAGCAGCGCCTGGTTCGGCCAGTCCGGCAGTTCCTGGGTGACCTGGGTGATCTGCTGGACGGTGACGTCCGGGCTGCCGCTCTGGGCGACCAGCCAGGCGATGATGTCGCGGTTGGTCTTGTCGGGCATCATCCGGCCGAGCGCCTGGGCCTTGCCGACCTGGCCGCTCTCGATGAGCTTGAGCGCCGCATCGAGGCCGAGCTGGCTCGGCGACAGGCGCTCGACCAGATCGTTGGCCTGCGAGGCCGCGTCGGCGCGGGCAGGGCGGGCCGGCTTGGCGACGGGCGTGATGCCGGACGTGACGATCTCGCCGCCGTCACGGCTCGGATTGGCGCGGGGGCGCGGCGCGTCGGATGCGACGGCATCGCCCAGGACGGCCAGGCTGATCAGCGCGCAGCCAGCCGCTTGCGTCAGCATCCATACCCGCCGCCGCCTGTTGCGATCCGCTTTCACGACCATGACATCCCCTCTCCGTTCTTCGCCGCCTCCGGCGCGCGCAGCGGCACGGAAACCTTCCGTGCGCGGCGCGCGTGGCGCAGTACTCAACCAACTCGTACCAGTTGTTCCGACCTTAAGCCGCCATGGTGAACAAAGGCTTGACGGAGGTGGTCTTCGAATGCGGAGGTGTTGCCCTGCCAAGGGGCAGCGACTATGTTCGCCGCCCAAGACAGGGCACAAAAACTCAGCATGTTGGACCGATCCGCCTTCGGTCAAGATCCGGGCGGAATTCGGCCAATTCACGGCAAAAGGTGGAAGCGCGCGATGTTCAAGGGTTCGATCACGGCCATGGTCACCCCGATGCGAGAGGATTCGGTCGACGAAGACGCGCTGCGTTCCTTCATCGACTGGCAGATCGCAGAGGGTACCCATGGCCTCGTCCCCGTCGGCACGACCGGCGAGAGCCCGACCCTGTCGCATGCCGAGCACAAGCGCGTCGTCGAGATCACCATTGAGGTCGCCGGCGGCCGCGTGCCGGTGATCGCCGGCGCCGGCTCGAACAACACCGCCGAGGCGATCGATCTCGCGCGCCATGCCGAGAAGGCCGGCGCCGACGCCGTGCTGGTGGTGACGCCCTACTACAACAAGCCCAATCAGGAAGGGCTCTACCAGCACTACAAGGCGATCAACGACGCCATCGGCATTCCGATCATCATCTACAACATCCCGCCGCGTTCGATCATCGACATGTCGGTCGAGACGATGGCGCGCCTGTTCGAGCTGAAGAACATCATCGGCGTCAAGGATGCGACGGCGAAGCTCGACCGGGTCAGCCTGCAGCGTCATGCGATGGGTCCTGAATTCCTGCAGCTTTCGGGCGAGGATGGCACGGCACTCGGCTTCATGGCGCATGGCGGTCATGGCTGCATCTCGGTCGCCTCGAATGTCGCGCCGCGTCTCTGCGCCGAGTTCCAGGAGGCCTGCATGGCCGGCGATTTCGCCCGCGCGCTCACCTATCAGGATCGGTTGATGCCGCTGCACCACGCGATCTTCATCGAGCCGAACCCGACGGGCGTGAAGTACGCGCTGTCGCTGCTCGGCCGGATGGACGATCGCGTCCGCCTGCCGCTGGTCGGCATTACCGACACCACCAAGACGGCCATCCGCGGCGCCCTCGCGCATGCCGGCCTGATCAACTGAAGGCGACGAACCCATGAGCAGCGGCACCGGCGATCCGCGTTATCGGCTTGCCGCCGACAACCGTCGCGCCCGCTTCGACTACGAGATCGGCCAGACCTACGAGGCCGGCATCATGCTGACCGGCACGGAGATCAAGTCGCTCCGTGGCGGGCGCAGCACGATTGGCGATTCCTACGCGGCCGAGAAGGGCGGCGAGGTCTGGCTGTTCAACGCCTATATCCCGGAATATCTCGAGGCGAACCGCTTCAACCACGAGACGCGCCGGCCGCGAAAGCTGCTGCTGCACAAGAAGGAGATCGCCCGGCTGTCGCAGGCCGTGCAGCGCGAGGGCATGACCATCGTGCCGCTGAAGATCTACTTCAACGATCGCGGCCGGGCGAAGGTCGAGATTGCGCTGGCGCGCGGCAAGAAGCAGCACGACAAGCGCCAGACCGAGAAGGCGCGCGACTGGAACCGCGAGAAGGGCCGCCTGCTGCGCGACAAGGGCTGAGGCCCCCACGCCGATCGATAGAAACAGATAGGCCCGGATGCTCGCCGCATCCGGGCCTTTTCTTTGCGCGTCTGCCCAAGCGAAGGGGCTGGCCTTGATGGGCAAGGTGGGGCCAAAAGCAAAACACCCCGCCGGAAACCGGCGGGGTGCTCTGAACCATGCATCCGGTGGAGAACTCCACCGGATGCGATATCGCCGAGGCGACCTGGATTACCAGGAGCGCTTCAGGAACAGGTTGGCGGTCCAGGAGTCGCCCGACTGGTCGCCCTGGTAGTTGATGAACGGCGAGTTCTTGACGTCGACGTCGGTGTAGAAGACGTCGGCGACGAGCTCGAGGCCGTTGACCGGAGCATAGGCGGTGTTGAAGCCAACGCGCCAAGCGTCGACCTTCATGTCGTTCAGGCTGTCCGAGCCGTCGAACTGGGCATAGCCGCCCGAGAGCGACGACCAGACCTGCGGGGTCCAGACGTGCTTGTACGAAGCGAGCGCGCTCCAGCTCGAGCCGGTGCCGGCCGAGAACGTGTCGTCGAACAGGCCGAGAGCGCCAGCAACCGACGTGCCGCCCGAGATGCCCGTGAACGAGTTGGCGTTGTCGCCGTAGGCAGCCGACACGAAGAAGCGGTCGCCGGCCGAGATGTTGTCGAGGGCGATCTCGAGGCCGCCACCGATGGCCCAGCCGTCCTTGCCTTCCCAGGTCAGGTAGTCAATGGCCGAGTTGGTGTACGCAGCGGCGACCTTCGCGCTGAAGATGCCCGACGAGTAGGTCAGAGCCGCGATGATGTCCGGGATGTTGTCGTTGCCGCCGAGCTCGTTGCCGTCCTCGTCGATGATGGTGCCGAACGAGCTACGATCGCGCTGGTCTTCGACCGACAGGGCCAGACCGAAGCCGTTGACGGCGTAGGTCAGCTGGATGTGGTCGGTGGTCGAGTCCGAACCGAACATGCCGGTGTCGTCATAGCCGCGGCCGAAGTCGAACAGCGAGGTGAAGTAACCGGCCTTGAGCGGGCCGAGCTCGAGGTAGGCGCTGTCGACGTAGGCGGAGTTCGTCGAAGCGTTGACGTAGTTCTGCAGCGTCTCGCCGCCGGCCTCGTTGCCAGTCTTAGCGCGCATGTCGATGAAGCCGGTCAGGTTACCGTACTCGGTGACCGACGAAGCCGTCAGCTGGATCGAAACTTCGGTGTAGAAGTTGCCCCAGTTGTTGTTCGAGCTGTTCAGGCC
>JAEWAD010000157.1 GCA_023391905.1 Pseudomonadota bacterium
GCGGGCTCCTGCGCGGCGGGGGCCGATCGCGCGGCGGCGATCTGGCTTGCCAGCGTGGCGAGCCGCGTCTCGATCCCGCTCAGACGCTCCGACTGCTGATTGTCGAGCTGCCGGCCGAGCGCCTCGAAGCGATCGTCGATCGCAGGGCGCTGGGGAAGTTGCGGCTGCTGAACGGGGGGCTTCGGAGGCTGGCGCAGCGCGGCATCCTCCATGACGTCGATCTGTCGGGTGAGGTTGTCGACGAGCGCCGACAGGGCGGCAAGGCGCTGCGCGCCGTCCGGCTCGGTCCGCGACGCGAAGCCGCCCGGCGCGCGGGGCGGAAGGTCGGGTCCGGAGTGGCCCGTGCCATAGTCCAGCCTGTTGCCCGGCTTCATTTGCTACAACCCCTGGATGCCACGCCCATCGGCATCTTCCCCGTCTGCGATCGCTTCATGGCCGATTCCGGCATGGTGCCGTGCTCGGACGCGGCCCGATTCATGACTCGGGCCTCGGCGGGAGCTTCGCGCCGCTATGGTAAACAAGCCGTTAACCATCCGTCAGCTTCTACACGCTTCGGTAAGGTCGCTTAACGAAATGCAAGCCCTGGCCGGGAAAACGACCCGTCTCTGGCCCCGAAATCGCGCCATTTAACAGTTATCGGAGAATGAAATTTCCGTTAGGTGACGCTAAAGCGCTTTACCTGACGCTGCGACACCTGCATGACGGAGGGACGCATTCCGGCAGCACCGGGCGACTCGATCGCACCGGTACAACCAAGAATAAGGATAGCTTTCTCGATGAGCATGGCCCAACTGGCGGGTATTTCCCGCGAAGATCTCGACAGCAATGGCGCCGCCGATGGCAACAAGCAGACCACGTTCACGATCGGCGACCTGTCGCGCGAATTCGACGTCACCCTGCGCACCCTGCGGTTCTATGAGGACAAGGGTCTGCTCCATCCGCGCCGCGAGGGACTGAACCGCATCTATTCGCGTCGGGATCGTTCGCGTCTCAAGCTCGTCCTGATGGGCAAGAAGGTCGGCTTCTCGCTGACCGAGATCAAGGAGATGCTCGATCTCTACGATCTGAAGGACGGCCAGGTTCTGCAGATGCGCCTGGCGCTTCGCAAGTTCAACGAGCAGATCGAGGTGCTGGAGCGCCAGAAGGTCGACATCGAGCAGGCGCTGGACGAACTGCGCCGCACCGTCGACGTCGTGGCCGGGCTGCTCCGCCAGAAGGAAGCCGGCGCCGCCTGAGGCGCCCACGGATCTGCCGCGCCGACTGGATCGGCCGCGGCCGCCGAGGTCGGTACCCTATTCTCCTCCCTGGGGTGCCGACCTCTTCTTTTGCCGACGCGTTCGCGCGTCCGCATGGCCCATGCTAAGGTTGCCCCCGGGGGCGTGAAGGCGTGGGACCAGCAGGGAGCGAGCCGATGCCGCTGACGTTCAGATCCGGGTTGCTCGGTGCGCGTCGCTGGCGCGACGTTCTTCTGGCGAGCGCGTTTCTCTTCGCCGCGCTATGCGGCGCATCTGCCGGCGCCAGGGCCGAGAGCCCGACACCACCTGCCACCTCCGTCCCCTCCGACAACGCCCCGTCCGACGCTGGCCCGCGCGCCGGCCGCTACACCATGGTTCCGGCCGAGGGTGGCTTCGTCCGTCTCGATACCGAGACCGGCGCCGTCTCGCATTGTCGGCGCGGCGATGCCGTGTCGGGTGGCGTGTGGCAGTGCGCGTCGATCCCGGAGGCGGTGATCGCGAAGCCGCAGGCGGAAGAGAAGGGCGCCGACGACAATGCCGTGCTGCGGCGCGAGGTGGCCGATCTGCGCGCCCGGATCGAGGCGATCGATCGGCGCACCGCCGTGGCGGCCGCGCCGCCGGCGTCGGGATCGGGCGATCCCGAGCTCGACAGGGCGATGAATTTCAGCGAGGAGCTGATGCGGCGCTTCTTCGGCCTCGTGCGCGAACTCAAGCAGGACGCCGATCAGGGCCGCATCTGAGCCTCACGCGCGGCGCGCCTTGTAGCGCTCCGTGGCGGCGATCAGTTCGTGGATGTTGCCGGGCTCCGACATGGCATGGCCGGCATCCGGCACGATCTTCAGTTCCGCGCCCGGCCAGACCTTCGACAGATCCCAGGCGATCGCTGCCGGCGTGCAGAGATCATAGCGGCCATGCACGATGACGCCGGGGATGTCTGCGATCTTGCCGGCATTGGCGAGCAGGAAGTCGTCGCGCTCGAAGAAGCCCTTGTTGACGAAATAATGCGCCTCGATGCGGGCGAAGGCGATCGCGTAGTGCGGCGAGCCGAAGGCCGAGACGCGCAGCGGATCGGGCAGCAGCGACAGCGCATTGCCCTCCCACATGCTCCAGGCCCTGGCCGCCTCCATCCGGACCGCCTCGTCCGCGTCGACGAGGCGCCGGTGGTAGGCGCCGATCATGTCGTGCCGCTCTTCCGGCGGGATCGGCGCCTGATAGGCCTCGAACGCTTCGGGCAGCAGCCAGGAGGCGCCTTCCTGGTAGAACCAGAGCAGTTCGCGCTGGCGCAGGGTGAAGATGCCGCGCAGCACCAGTTCGCTCACCCGCTCGGGGTGGGTTTCGGCATAGGCGAGCGCCAGGCAGGAGCCCCACGAGCCGCCGAGCAGCTGCCAGCGCTCGATGCCGAGCCGGGTGCGGATCGCCTCCATGTCGGCGACGAGGTCCCAGGTCGTGTTTTCGCGCAGCTCTGCATGTGGCGTCGAGCGGCCGCAGCCGCGCTGGTCGAACA
>JAEWAD010000264.1 GCA_023391905.1 Pseudomonadota bacterium
GCCGCCACGGCACGCCGACGAGCGGCGGCGTCACGGCTTCGAACAGCTCCGGCCCGCGCCGGATCCAGGCCGGCGCCGCACGCGACTCGCTGATCGGTATCCGTGCCACCACCGGCCGCGGCGAGACGATCAAGTCCGGCGGCCGAGTGATGAAGAACGTCACCGGCTACGACTTCGTCAAGCTGATGGCGGGCTCCTGGGGCACGCTCGGCATCCTGACCGAGGTCACCTACAAGCTTCTGCCCGAGGTCGAGACCGAGACGACGCTGCTCTTTTCCGCGCTCTCGGCCGAACGCGCCGTCGCGGCGATGACCGAGGCGCTGGCGACGCCTTTCGAGATCACCGGCGCGGCGCATCTGCCGGCCGCCGACGGCGCCCCGTCGCGTACGCTGCTGCGGCTGGAGGGGTTCGAGGCGTCGGTGGCGTATCGCATCGACCGGCTCAAGGCGGTGCTGCGGTCCTTCGGTCATTTCGAGGAAATCGGGCTCGAGGCCTCCCGCGTACTCTGGAAGGCGGTTCGCGACGTCGAGGCGCTGGAAACCCCGCACGACGCCGTCATCTGGCGGATTTCGGTGCGGCCGAGCGACGGCCCCGCCATCGGCGCCAGGCTGGAAGCCTCCCTTGGGGCCCGGCTCCTCTACGACTGGGCCGGCGGCCTGATCTGGGCGAGCGTTCCGGCCGATGGCGACGGCGGCGCGGCGATCGTGCGCGGCGCGGTTGCTGCCGCGGGCGGCCATGCGCTTCTGGTGCGTGGTTCGTCGGCGCTTCGGGCGGCGGTTCCCGTCTTCCAGCCCGAGGCGGCGCCCGTCGCCGCCATGGCGCGCCGGATCCGCGAGACCTTCGACCCGGCCGGCATCCTGAACCCCGGACGGATGTGAGCCATGCTCCCGGCCGCATCAGACGCGGGATGGCCACCGGCGCGCATCGGCGCCGGGGCCGGCCGTTTTGCCTTACTCGGTGAAGCGGACGACGCCGACTTCGCAGACGTCGATGCCCTCGAGCGTGGCTTCGCCGTCGTCGACGAAGACGCCCTTGAAGTCGAATTTGCAGTAGCCGCTGCCGTCATCCATGTTGATGGTGACCGAGCCGCCCGCGGGCACGAGGTCGTCGCCGAGAATGTCCTCTTCCCATTCGCTGGTACCGACATTCGAGGCGTAGAATTCGTTCAGGTCGCTGCTGGTCTCGTTGATGATCTTGACCTTGCGGTTTTCCGCATTGGCCGTGCCGGCGAGAACGAGCGAAGAGACGACAACCGCACCGACGGCCGTCCAAAGACGAAACTGCATTACGCATCCCCTGATTGCGCCGACGAGATGTCGCGCCCGTCGCCAATGCCAGATGCTCCCGGGGCGCGCAAGCCGGATTGCGCGTCGTCCATAACCCCGCCCGCCGTGGCCGAGTGATCCATGCAGACCTCCTTTACCCTTGCCCAGCTCGCTGACCCGGATGTTCGGGAATCCGAAAAGATTCTGCGCACTTGCGTGCATTGCGGCTTCTGCACGGCGACCTGTCCGACCTATGTCCTGCTCGGTGACGAGCTCGACAGCCCGCGTGGTCGCATCTACCTGATCAAGTACATGCTGGAGGGCGGCAAGCCCGCCACCGAGCAGGTCGTGAAGCATGTCGACCGCTGCCTGTCCTGCCTCTCCTGCATGTCCACATGCCCGTCTGGCGTGCACTACATGCATCTCGTCGACCATGCGCGCGCGCATATCGAGAAGACCTATCGCCGGCCGCTCGCCGACCGCGTCGTCCGCGCCGCGCTTTCGGCCGTGCTGCCGCATCGCAACCGCTTCCGTTTCGCCCTTGTCGGCGCGGCGGCGGCGCGCCCCTTCGCCGGCCCGATCGGCAAGGTGCCCGGCTTCAAGCGGATCGGCGCCATGCTGAAGCTCGCGCCGCGCTTCCCGCATGGCCGCTCGGCTTCGGAGGGCCCCGGCACGTTCCCGGCGCAGGCGGAGCGGCGCGGCCGTGTCGCGTTGCTGTCCGGCTGCGTCCAGCCGGTTCTCGACCCCGCGATCAACGAGGCGACGATTCGCCTGCTCAATCGCGTCGGGGTCGAGGTGGTGATCGCCAAGGGCGAGACCTGTTGCGGCTCGCTTGCGCACCACATGGGCAAGTCCGATCAGGCGCACGAGACGGCCAAGCACACCATCGACGCCTGGATCGCCGAAATGGACGGCGAGGGCCTCGACGCCATCATCATCACGGCGTCCGGCTGCGGCACCACGATCAAGGACTACGGCTTCATGTTCCGCGAGGATCCCGTCTATGCCGAGAAGGCGAAGCGGGTCTCGGCGATCGCCAAGGACATCACCGAATATCTCGAGAGCCTGAAGCTCGAGCCGGTAGCGCCGCCGGCGCCGCTGACCGTCGCCTATCATTCCGCCTGCTCGATGCAGCACGGCCAGCAGATCAAGACGACGCCGAAGACGCTGCTGTCGAAGGCCGGGTTCACCGTGCGCGACGTGCCCGAGGGGCATCTCTGCTGCGGCTCGGCCGGCACCTACAACATGCTGCAGCCGGAATTGTCGCAGCAGTTGAAGGCCCGCAAGCTGGGCAACATCGCCAAGGTCGGCCCCGACGTCGTCGCGACCGGCAATATCGGCTGCATCACCCAGCTCTCCGACGGTGCCGGCGTCCCGGTCGTGCACACGATCGAGCTGCTGGACTGGGCCTATGGCGGTCCCAAGCCGGCGGGCATCGCCGGCTGATCCGGAGGTTGCGGGCGGTCCTGCCGTCCGCGTCGTTCATCCCGGCGGACCGTGCGGGCCTGCCGTGTCGCCCTGCGCGTGAGCGGATAGAAGCACCCGTTCCACCCGCTTGTCGG
This sequence comes from Pseudomonadota bacterium, assembly GCA_023391905.1. Taxonomy (GTDB): domain Bacteria; phylum Pseudomonadota; class Alphaproteobacteria; order Rhizobiales; family Kaistiaceae; genus Kaistia. The sequence continues at coordinate 2,828 of JAEWAD010000264.1, forward strand.
GAACGAGCCAGATCAGGGCGACGGCGACGTAGCAGGCGATCGCGATCCACGGGCTGATGAAGGCGAGCCCGATCGCGGCTGCGTAGATGACGACCGAGATCCGGCCCTTGCGGTCGTGGCCGAAGGCGATCGCCAGCGGCGAATCCCGGCCCTCCAGCGCGATCAGCGCGCGGGCGAGGATGTAGTAGGCGATGCCGCTCATCATCAGCACGAAACCGTAGAGCGCGACGGGCACGGACTCGATGTGGTTCTCGCCCATCCAGGCGGTCGTGAACGGGGTCAGCGACAGCCAGAACAGCAGGTGCAGGTTGGCCCAGAGCACGCCGCCGCGGACGTGATGGACGGCATGGAACATGTGGTGGTGGTTGTTCCAGTAGATGCCGATCATGACGAAGCTCAGCACATAGCTGAGAAAGACCGGCAGCAGCGGCAGCAGCGCGTGGATGTCGACCGAGTGCGGCACCTCGAGTTCCAGCACCATGATCGTGATGATGATGGCGATCACGCCATCGCTGAACGCCTCGATCCGGCCCTTGCCCATGCCCGTCGCTCCGCCCGCTGTGCAGCGACAGGCTACGCGCCTCGTGACCGACTCACCAGTCCGCCGTGATCCGGGCCGCCGGCGGCGACGCCCCTTGCGCGCGGGGCGACCCGTGATAGGGTCCCGCTCGTCTCATCGGGGTGCCCTGATTCATCTGAATCCTGGCTGAGAGGTCTTCGGACTAACCCGCGAACCTGATCCGGATCATGCCGGCGGAGGGATTGAGCCAAGCGCGCAGATGCTCTTGCCGTCTTCCGTCCTGCGTCAAAGCAAAGGACGTCTTTTCATGCCTGCCACCAACCCATCGCCCGTTTCGATCGCCGAGGCCGCCGCCGCGCTCGACGCCATGCGCGCCGCCCGGCCGCTGGTGCAGAACATCACCAACTACGTCGCCATGACGATCTCGGCCAATGTGCTGCTCGCCGTCGGCGCATCGCCGGCCATGGTGCATTCCGAGGCCGAGGTCGATGAGTTCGTCGCGATCTCGAACGCGCTCGTCATCAACATCGGCACGCTCTCGCCCGACTGGCTGCCCGGCATGCGCAAGGCCGCCGCGCGCGCCGTGGCGCTCGGCAAGCCCTGGGTGCTCGATCCGGTCGGCTGCGGCGCCACGAAGTTCCGCACCGATTTCGCCGTCGAGATGAGCCGCGCCCATCCGGCCATCATCCGCGGCAATGCCAGCGAGATCATGAGCCTCGCCGGCGCGGCAGGCGCTGGGGGCAAGGGCGTCGACTCGACCGCCTCGTCCGCCGCCGCGC
>JAEWAD010000274.1 GCA_023391905.1 Pseudomonadota bacterium
GTAGAGCCGGGCCCGCAGCGGACCGGCCCCGCCCGCCACCTCGATCGCCTCGACCACGACCACCTCGGGCATACGGCCGGGATTGGCCTGCATCTCCTCGAACATCGCCTTGGCGATTTCGGGCCCGACATCGGGAAAAGCCGGCCGGGCGCGCCGCGCGGCGACGCCCTCGGCGAGCAGCGGATGCAGCGGTTCGGTCGGGGTCAGGTCAGAACTTGCCATATTTCAGATAGGCCTCTTGAGGGTCCGTGCCCGCAAGGATGGCGGTCCGGACGCGGTTTTCCGTTGCAATCGCCGTCTCGGCCCGCTCGACCACTTCCTCGAGATGCTCCGCCGGGATGCGGACCAGCCCGTCGCGGTCGCCGAGGAAATAGTCGCCCGGCCGGATCGCGATGCCGCCGATCTCGATCGGCACCCCGGTCGCGACCGGCAGCCAGTGACCGACAATATCACGCGGGGTGAAGCCACGGCACCAGGTCTGGAAGCCCATATCCAGCAGGAAATTCACGTCGCGGGCGAAGCCATCGACGATGCAGCCGCGCACGCCCTTGTTCTTCAGCGTCTCGGCGGAGAGCTCGCCCATATGCGCCACGACCCGGTCGTTCGGCTGCGACACCCAGATCGAGCCGGAAGGCGCCTTGGAGAGAAGTCCCGTCCAGGCGAGCAGCGTCTCGTGCCCGTCGGCCTTGGGATCGGCCCGGCCCTCGATGGTGAAGGCGGGACCCGCCATGGCGCGCTCCGGCAGGATCGGCCGCAATTCGGCCGGCAGCGTGAAATCGCGCAGGCCCATGGCGCGCATGACGTCATGCACGACGCCGGTGTAGCACGCCTCCAGGCGTGTGGTCAGATCGGTCAAGATGTCCTCCCCGATGTCGCAGAATTTCAGTCAGACCGGCAGGCACGCCGGCCCGATCGGCTCGAAGCTCTTGTAGCCGAGCACGAATTCCTGGTGCGCCAGCTCCTCCGACTTGGTGCGCCCGCCGCTGCCCAGTCCGACGACAAGATCGTGGATCTCGCGGCCGACGGCGTCGAGGCTGGCCCTGCCCTCGATGATCCGACCGGCGTCGACGTCCATGTCGTCCTCCATCCGCCGGTAGGTTTCGGGATTGGCGCAGATCTTCACCACCGGCGAGATCGCCGATCCGACGACCGAGCCTCGCCCGGTGACGAACAGCACGGCATGGCTGCCGCAGGCGATCAGCTCGGCAATCTCGGCGTTGTCGTTGATGTTCGGAAAGCCGAAACGCACCTCGCCGTCCGGCACGACGTCGAGCAGGTAGAGCCCGCCATGCGGCGGCACATCGCCCGGCTTGATCAGGCCGGAAATCGGCGATGCGCCCGATTTCGCATAGGCGCCCATCGACTTCTCCTCGATGGTCGTCAGCCCGCCCTCGGCATTGCCGGCGGCGAACGAACCGTAGCCGAGCGTCGCGTAGTAGCGCGCCGCCTTGGCGACGGATTGTTCCAGGATCGCGCCCAGCTCCGGCGTCACGGCGCGCGCCGCCATGATGTGCTCGCAGCCGATCAGCTCTCCCGTCTCCTCAAAGATGCACGCGGCGCCCTCGGCGACAAACATGTCGAAGGCGCGCCCGGCGGCGGGATTGCCGGAAATGCCGGACGTGCCGTCGGAGCCGCCGCAGACGGTGCCGATCACCAGCTCGCTCGGGTCCATCGGAACGGTCGGCGCGGCGTCGAGCGCGGCGCGCTGCTCGGCTACGAAAGCCCTGCCCTCGTCCATCGATTTCCGCGTGCCGCCGGTCGCCTGGATGACGATGGTCTTCACCGGCCGTCCGCTTTCCCGCACCACGCGCTCCAGCGCATATTTGTTGAAGCTCTCGCAGCCGAGCGAGATCAGCAGCACGGCGCCGACATTCGGATGGGTGCACAGCCGCTCCATCATCCGCTCGGCATAGGCATTCGGATAGCAGCCGGGAAAGCCGATGACGTGGACGTCGTGCTCGCGGAACGGAATCGCGATCTCGCGGGCGACGTGATGGGCGCATTCAACGAGATAGGCGACGACGACGGTGTTGCGGATGCCCTTGCGGCCGTCGCTGCGCAGCCAGCCCTGCATGGTCCTGCCTTGCATGGTCATGTCCGTCCCTCCGCACCGCCGGCCGCGTCCATCAGGTGATAAGTCGGCGTGTAGTCGCTCTTGACGTTGTGGACGTGAACTGGCGCCCCGGCCGGGATCGCCTCGGTCGCGGTGCCGATCGGCGCGCCATATTTGACGATCTTCTCGCCGGCCCGGATCGGCCGCCGCGCCAGCTTGTGGCCGAGCGGCAGGTCGGCGGCGAGCGTCACCGTGGTGCCCTCGACCGCGACGGCCGTGCCGGCGCGGATCCGCGAGCGCGCCACCAGCACGTTGTCGGCATCCGACAGCAGCAGCAGCCGCGCATCGGTGCGTTCGACTCCGTGTGAGAGCGTGTCGCCAAGTCGTTGCAATGGCTCATGATCAGGAAGCGGCATGGCAATCGGGCTCTGCTCAAATATCCATCACTCGACTACCGAGCTACCGGATCGCACGACCAAAAGAAACAAAAAATTTTTTATTGCGAGCCGATCGAATACACGCTTATCGTTACGTCATGCCGAAGCTGAAACGCGCCACGCTGGCCGAGCAGGCCTATGAGGAGTTACGCAGCCAGATCGTCTCCGGACGACTGGCGGCCGGACAGCGCCTGCTGGCCGACCAGCTCGCCGGCGAGCTGATGATCAGCCAGACGCCGGTCAAGGAAGCGCTCGCCATGCTGGCGCGCGATGGCCTGATCGAAGGCGCCTCGCGCCGCGCCTCCGTGGTGCGGCGGTTCACGCCGGAGGTTATCCGCGAGATCTTCGAGGCGCGCATGCTGGTCGAGCTCGACGCGCTCGCCCGCGGCATCGCCGCCGGCCGGGCGACGCCCGAATTCGTGGCCCGCCTGCGCGCCATCTTCAACGCGCACATGACCGAAGTCGCCAAGCAGAACAGCGATGCGCTGGCCGAGGCCATCCGCCTCGACCGCGAGTTCCACGAGCTGATCGTCCAGCTCGGCGCCAACGAAACGATCGCCGACTGGCACAAGGTCATCCAGCGCCAGACCCAGACGATCCGCAACTTCACGCTCAAGAACTACACGCTGGAACGGACGCGGCAGGAACACTCCGCGATCGTCGAAGCGCTGGCGAAGGGCGAATCCGAACAGGCCGTCGCCGCGCTCCGGGCCCATCTGCTCGCGAGCCGCGACGCCATGATGTCGCGCGCACCGGAGGATTTTCCGGTCCGCGCCTGAGGGCGGACGCCAGGTGGTCTAGCGCGATGTCGGAGGAGGACGTCGCCGCGGGAACGAGGAAGCCGGATCAACCGGTCGTTCCCCGGCACGGGACTGCGTGACTGAACCAGTGGGAGGAAACCACATGAAGATGTTGAAAAAGACCGCCCCGATCCTGGGCGCGGCACTTCTGGCGACGATGATGGGGGCGGGCGGCGCCAGGGCCGACGGCGAGAAGGTGGCGGTCGACCTGACCACCCTCACCTCGCCGTTCTGGACCTCCTACAACCGCTACATCGTCGAGGAGGCGAAGAAGCAGGGCGTCGAGCTGCTGGAGCCCTTCAACTCCGAGTTCGACACCGCCAAGCAGATCACCGGCGTGCAGAACGCGTTGTCGCTCGGCGCCAAGGGCATCATCTTCTCACCGTTCGAATCCGCCGCCGCCGGCTCGGTGCTGAAGGCGGCCGAGAAGGCCGGCGCCAAGGTCGTCGCCGTCGACGTCGCGCCCGACAACGGCCCCGTGGCGATCGTCGTGCGCGCCAACAACCTCGCCTATGGCGAGAAGGCCTGCAAATTCATCGGCGACAACGTCAAGGAAGGCCCGGTCGTGCAGATCATGGGCGACCAGGCCTCGATCAACGGGCGCGATCGCGGCAACGGTTTTCGCGAGTGCATCACCAAGAACTACCCGAACCTGAAGCTGCTGGAGATCCCGACCAAGGCCTGGTCGGGTGAAGATGCCGCCGCCGGCCTCGACGCGCTGCTCAACGCGCAGCCCGACCTGAAGGCGATCTACATGCACGCCGGTGGCGTGTTCCTGGCCCCGACCCTGCAGACGCTGAAGCGCAAGAACCTGCTGAAGCCGGCCGGCGAGGAAGGCCACATCGTCATCGTCTCGAACGACGGCATCCCGCAGGAGTTCGACGCGATCCGCAAGGGCGAGATCGACGCCACCGTCTCGCAGCCGGCTGACCTCTACGCGAAATACGGCATCCAGTATCTGAAGGAAGCGATCAACGGCAAGACCTTCGCGCCGGGCCCGACCGACCATGACAGCACCATCGTCGAGGTCCGCCCGGGCGTGCTGGAGGACCAGCTCGCCGCGCCGCTCGTGACCAAGGAAAACGTCGACGACAAGGCCTTCTGGGGCAACCAGCTCTAGCGGCATCGAGAGGTTCGGGAGGCGCCACCTCCCGAACCTTTTCAGGCACTTGCGGTCACCACCTGACGGAACGGATCAGCGCGCGAAGCGCCGATCCGCCTCAGCTCCGGAGAATTCGATGCCTCTTCATTCCTCCCACCGCGGGCGAGGCAGCCATGCCGTCGATTGATCCCGCCGTCCCGATCGTCGAGGCGCGCGGCGTCTCCAAGCGCTACGGGCCGACGACGGCCCTGCACGAGGCCCACATCAAGGTCTTCGCGGGCGAGTCGCACGCCCTGGTCGGCCGCAACGGCGCCGGCAAGTCGACGCTGGTCGGCATCCTGACCGGCCTGCGCGCGCCGGATTCCGGCGAGGTGCTGTTCTCGGGCGAACCCGCGCCGGCGATCGCCGACCGCGAGGGTTGGCGCCGGCACGTCGCCTGCGTCTACCAGCATTCGACCATCATCCCCGACCTGACCGTCGCGGAGAACCTGTTCATCAACCGCCATCCGACCGAGCGCGGCTTCATCAGCTGGTCGACGCTGCGCCGCCGCGCGCGCGCCCTGCTCGACCAATGGGGCGTCGCCGTCTCGGAGGATGCCCGCGCCGGCGATCTCAAGATCGAGGCGCGCCAGCTGGTCGAGATCGCCCGGGCGCTTTCCTATGGCGCCCGCTTCATCATCCTCGACGAACCGACCGCCCAGCTCGATGGCGAGGAGATCAAGCGCCTCTTCCTCCGGATCCAGGAGCTGCAGGCGGCCGGCGTGACCTTCCTGTTCATCTCGCACCACCTGCAGGAGGTCTACGAGATCTGCCAGACGGTCACCGTGCTGCGCGACGCCCGCCACATCATCACCGCGCCGGTCGCCGACCTGCCCAAGGACCGGCTGATCGAGGCGATGACGGGCGAGCACGCCAGCCTCGCCGTCGCCGACGCGGCCGGCCGCACCGTGCCGGCGGACGCTGCCGTCGCGCTCGAGATCGACAATCTCTCCGGCGAGGATTTCGACAAGGTGAGCTTCACCGTGCGCCGTGGCGAGGTGGTCGGCCTCTCCGGCCCGACCGGCGGCGGCCGCATCGGCCTCGCCGAAGCGGTGGCAGGCCTCGCGCCCTATTCCGGCGGCGCGATCCGCATCGACAAGAAGACCCTGCCCTCGGGCGACGTGACCGCGGCGCTCGAACTCGGCGTCGGCTGCGTGCCGAAGAGCCGGCACGACCAGGGCCTCGTGCTGTCGCAATCCGTCGCCGACAACGCGACCATGACGGTGAACCGGCACATGGGCCCGCTCGGCTTCATCGCGCCGCGCCGTCGCGCCGAGCTGACCGAGCGCACGATCCGGTCGCTCGGCATCGTCACGCAGGGACCGGACCAGCTCGTCTCCGGCCTCTCCGGCGGCAACCAGCAGAAGGTCGTGATGGGCCGTGCGCTCGCCAACGAACCCTCCGTGCTGGTGCTGATGGATCCGACCGCCGGCGTCGACGTGAAGTCCAAGGAGGCGCTGCTCACCGTGGTCGAGCGGATGCGCCAGGAGGGCAAGGCGATCCTCGTCGTCAGCGGCGAGATCGAGGATCTGAAGACCTGTGACCGCGTGCTGGTGATGCGGCACGGATCGGTCGTCGCGGAACACAAGGCAGGCTGGAGCGACAACGCGCTCGTCGCCTCCATCGAAGGGATCGAGCTCGCATGAACACGCAACAATCCGCCACGGCCGCGACGACCATGGCCAGCCCCGCCAAGCCGGCCGCGCGCCGGTCGATGATCCGCCTGCACGACCTGGCTCTGCTGCCGGCGCTGGTGATCCTGGTCATCATCGGCGCCTTCATCAGCCCCGCCTTCCTGACCCAGGGCAACATCAACACCATCCTCACCTCTTCCGCCGCGCTCGCGCTCGTTGTGCTGGCGGAATCGCTGATCATCATCACCGGCAAATTCGACCTGTCGCTCGAATCGACGGCCGGCTTCGCGCCGGCGATCGGCGCGCTGCTCGTGCTGCCGGTCGCCAATAACGGCTTCGGCGTCGAGCTGCCCACCTTCGTCGGCATCCTGATTGTGCTCGGCGTCGGCGCGCTGATCGGCCTCATCAACGGCATCCTCGTCGTGCGCTTCACGCTGAACGCCTTCATCGTGACGCTCGCCATGCTGATCATCCTGCGCGGCATGCTGGTCGGCGCCACCAGCGGGCGCACCCTGTTCGACCTGCCGGACGCCTTCTACGCACTGATGATCATCACCTTCCTCGGCCTGCCGCTCGCCGTCTGGCTCGCGGCGCTCGCCTTCGCGGTCGCCGCCGTCATGCTGCGCTATCACCGGCTCGGTCGCGCCCTCTATGCGATCGGCGGCAATCCGGAGGCGGCGCGCGCCGCCGGCATCCGCGTCGAGCGGGTTACCATCGGCGTCTACATACTGGCGGGCATCCTGGCGGCGATCGGTGGCCTGGTGATCACCGGCTATGTCGGCGCGATCAGCGCCAACCAGGGTAACGGCATGATCTTCACCGTCTTCGCGGCTGCCGTCATCGGCGGTATCTCGCTCGACGGCGGCCGCGGCACGATGTTCGGCGCGCTCACCGGCGTGCTGCTCCTCGGCGTGGTGCAGAACCTGCTGACGCTGGCGCAGGTGCCGTCCTTCTGGATCCAGGCCATCTACGGCGCCATCATCCTCGGATCGCTCGGTGTGGCCCGCTTCACCGGCGGGCAGGCGCAGGAATAGGCCGAGCCTTGGAAGGATACTGCCGATGAGGAGTCAGGCCAGCGGCACTGATTCTTCTGAGCAACGGTGGGCGACGCCGAAGGTTCGGACCGTGACGTTCCTTCCGAA
>JAEWAD010000303.1 GCA_023391905.1 Pseudomonadota bacterium
GTAGAGCATGATCGGCGCGATGATCAGGCCGAGCGCCGGCGACGCGCCGAACATCAGCTTGGCGAGCGGCACGCCGGTCGCCAGCGACTTCTTCGAGGCGCAGAACAGGCAGGCGATGGTGTCGGCGCGGTTCAGCCCCATCAGCCGGCACGGGATCATCATCAGCCAGTAGATGATGAAGAAGAGCACGATGGTGCCGACGACGATCGACACGATGATGCTGACGTCGTGCCCGGCCCAGACGCCTTCCATGATGGAATCGGCGAAGGAGTTGTAGACGATCGCCAGGATGATGGCGCGATCGGCGAGGCGGATGGCCTTGATGTGGCGCGTGGCCCAGGCATAGAGCCAATGGCGCGCGATCTGGCCGACGATGATCGGCAGCAGCACCAGCAGCACGATCTTGCCGATCACCGGCAGCAGCGGCATGCCGACGCCGGAGGACGACAGGAACCACGCCATCAGCAGCGGCGTCGCGAACACGCCGATCAGGCTCGACAGCGTGGCGTTGAAGATCGCGACCGGCACGTTGCCATGGGCGAGCGAGGTCATCGCCACGGAGGACGAGACCGTCGAGGGCAACGCGGCCAGATAGAAGAAGCCGATCCAGACCTCGCTCGGGATGAAGCTCTTGAACGGCGTCCCCAGCACCAGCACGACGATCGGGAACAGCACGAAGGTGCAGAGCTGCACGGCGATGTGGACGCGCCAGTGGCGAATACCGGCGCGCATGCGCTCCGGCGCCAGCGTCAGGCCGTAGAGGAAGAAGATCACCGCCACGCCGTAGGTAGCGATGGCGTCCATGTGCAGCACGCCCCCGGTGGCGCCGGGGCCCGGGAGGGCGATCGCGGCGAGGACCACGAGAACGAGCGCAATCAGGAAGCCGTCGATCGTGAAACCGCGGATCGTCATGTCTGGGAAACTCTCATTGCAGGCGGGTGGTCGCCCAACGGCGATGGAGCCTTATCCATAGCGATCCGGTCGGCGCCGATAAAGGCGCAGACCGACAAAGGACCTTTGCACCTCAGGCGGCGGCGACCGATGCCGCGATCTCCTCGACGCTGGCGAGCGCCCGATGGAACACCTCCACGCCCGCGCCGCGCGCCGCGCCCTCGACCGTGAGGATCTGGCGGAAACGCCGCGCCCCGGGGCGGCCGTGATAGAGGCCGAGCATGTGGCGGGCGATGTGGTTCAGGGGCGTGCCCCGCGCCAGCTGCGCCTCGATATAGGGCAGCATGGCCTCGATGATTTCGCGCGGCTCGCGCTCAGGCGCCGCGACGCCATAGACGCGCCGGTCGACGGCGGCCAGCATTTCCGGCTCCTGATAGGCGGCGCGGCCGATCATGACGCCGTCGACATGGGCGAGATGCGCCTCCGTCTCGTCGAGCGTCTTAATGCCGCCATTGATGCCGATGAAGAGATCCGGCAGCCGCGCCTTCAGCCGGTAGACCCGATCATAGTCGAGCGGCGGGATATCCCGGTTTTCCTTCGGCGACAGGCCCTGCAGCCAAGCCTTGCGCGCATGCACCCAGAGCGCGTCGACGCCGGCCGCGACCACCGCATCGGCCAGCTCGTCGAGCGCCACTTCCGGATCCTGGTCATCGACGCCGATGCGGCATTTGACGGTGACCGGGATCGACACCGCGTCCTTCATGGCGGCGACGCAATCCGCGACGCGCTGCGGCTCGCGCATCAGGCAGGCGCCGAAGGTGCCGGACTGCACCCGGTCGGACGGGCAGCCGACGTTGAGGTTGATCTCGTCATAGCCGAACTCGGCGCCGGCCCGCGCGGCGATCGCCACCTTGGCCGGATCGGAGCCGCCGATCTGCAGCGCCACCGGCTGCTCAAACCGATCGAAGCCGAGCAGACGCTCCCGGTCGCCATGGATCACCGCCTCGGCGACGACCATCTCGGTATAGAGCAAGGCGTTCCGGCTCAGCTCCCGGTGGAAGGTCCGGCAATGCCTGTCCGTCCAGTCGAGCATGGGCGCAACGGCCAGGACCGGAGCCTTGAAATAGGTCGAATTTTCCTGGCTTTCGGGCCCTTGCACCGTTCGGCTCTCCGGTTCTCAGCTGCACACCCGTCCCCCGGTTGACGCTGCGAAAGCGCGGTCGGGCGAAGGATAGACCCGCTCCATACCGAGCGCGCCGGGAGAGTTCAAGAACGCGCGTCGCCGCAAGGGCCCCGCGGCCGATGCGGCGCCGGAATGCACCGAAGCGAAGAATGGATGACGGATCGTCGTTCAGCCGCGCCGGGCCTTCTCGATCGCGGCGACGTCAATCTTCTGCATCGTCATCATCGCATCGAAGGCGCGCTTCGCCTCGTCACCGCCGGCGGCCATCGCTTCCGTCAGCACGCGCGGCGTTATCTGCCAGGAGACGCCCCATTTGTCCTTGCACCAGCCGCACTGGCTCTCCTGGCCGCCATTGCCGACAATGGCGTTCCAGTATCGGTCGGTCTCTTCCTGGTCGTCGGTGGCGATCTGGAACGAGAAGGCTTCGGTCTGCTGGAAAACGGGCCCGCCGTTCAGGCCGATGCAGGGGATGCCGGCGACAACGAAATCGACCGTCAGCACGTCGCCCTGCTTGCCCGACGGATAGTCCCCAGGCGCGCGATGGACCGCGTTCACGGCGCTGTCAGGAAAGGTCTCCGCATAGAAGCGAGCCGCCGCTTCGGCGTCCTTTTCGTACCACACGCAGATCGTGTTCTTGGCAATCGCCATCGCTGAGCCCTCTCGGTTCGGAACTGACCTGAACGACATCCCGCAAGGTAAGACACAACCGCCGCTGGTCCAACCGGGCTGCCACGCTGGGAGAATGCGTTGCCTCGCACGACGTTCCCCTGCCGGTTCCGGGCGGTGACCAGGCGAACCCTCGCCTGCCACCGCCCCGATCGGCGATCAGACGGCTTCGAGTGCGGGCTTCGTCGCCTCCGCCCGCTCGCGCAGCGCCAGCTCCCAGGCGAGCGCGTCGGCGACGATGAGATCGAGGTCATCGCGCTCCGGCCGGAAGCCGAGACGGTCGCGGACCTGCTCGGTCGCGGCCACCAGCGACGGCGGATCGCCGGCGCGGCGCGGCGCGAGGCGCACGTCGAAATCGACGCCCGACACACGCTTCACCGCCTCGATCACCTCGAGCACCGAGAAGCCGCGTCCATAGCCGCAGTTCATCGTCAGGCTCTCGCCGCCCAGCTCCAGATGGTCGAGCGCCAGGACATGGGCGCGCGCCAGATCGCTGACGTGGATATAGTCGCGCACGCAGGTGCCGTCCGGCGTCGGATAGTCCTGGCCGAAGACGTCGAGATGCGAACGCTGGCCGAGCGCCGCCTGGCAGGCGAGCTTGATCAGATGCGTCGCGCGCGGGAAGGACTGGCCGGAGCGGCCGGCCGGATCGGCGCCGGCGACGTTGAAGTAGCGCAGCACGACGGCGTTGATGTCATGCGCCGCCACCGTGTCGCGCAGCATCCACTCGGTCATCAACTTGGAGGCGCCATAGGGCGAGATCGGCTGCATCGCCGACGCCTCGGAAATCGGGCTCTGCTCCGGCTCGCCATAGACGGCGGCGGTCGAGGAGAAGATGAAGTTGCGCACGCCACCGGCCACGGCGGCCGCGATCAGCGCGCGCGATTTCACCGTGTTGTTGAAGTAGTAGCCGAGCGGATCCCTGACCGAATCCGGCACCACGATCGAACCGGCGAAATGCACGATTGCGGTGATGCCGAACTCACGGATCAGCCGCGCCACCAGCGCCTCGTCGCCGCAATCGCCCTTGACCAGCGGCACGCCGACCGGCACCTGCCCGACAAAGCCGGTGGAGAGATCGTCGAGCACGACGACCTCTCGCCCCGCATCGGCCAGCGCCAGCACCATGTGGCTGCCGATATAGCCGGCGCCACCCGTGACGAGGACGGTCATGTTGAACTCCTGTTCCCAGTGTTTTCAGAAGAAGGTCATGTGATCGGCATCGAGCTGATCCAGCGTCGCGCCGGCGAGGAGGAAGCCGGCACCGTCACCGAAATCCACGACGACGCCGTCATTCGTCTGCATGGCGCGCGCGACGAAATCGTCGTAGCTCGCGATCGCCCGTTGGTCGGTGAAGATGAAGTTCAGCATGTCACCCTCGCCCGCGTCGAAATCGGTGATGGTGTCGAAGCCCTCGTCGGTCGTGCCGACAAAGGCGAAGGTGTCGGCGCCCGCCCCGCCCGTCAGCGTGTCGTCGCCGAGCGCGCCGCGCAGCAGGTCGTCACCAGCGCCGCCGGAAATGACGTCCTTGTCGGCGCCGCCGGTGACGTTGTCGTCGCCGTTCCCGCCATCGAAGTGCAGCCAGCCGGCGGAGAAATAGAGCTGGACGACATCACCGTGGTCGCCGCCCGTGATCGTGACGTTGATCTGCCGCGCGACATTGTCGGGCGTCGTCAGCGAGAGCTTCTCGACGCTGGTGAACGTCGCGTCGGTCGAGGTCGTGCCGGCCTGCATGTCGATCACGTAGGTGCCGCGCTGATTGGCCGAGAGGCTGAGGCTATCGATGCCCGTCTCTCCTGCGATCTCGTCCTTGTCGGCGATGTTCATCAGGAAATAGTCGTTGCCGGCGCCGCCGTTCAGGCGATCGAAGCCAGCGCCGCCGCCGAGCATGTCGTTACCGCCGCCGCCATGGATGACGTTGTAGCCGGCATCGCCGAGGATCGTGTCGCCGAAGCGGCTGCCCCAGACCGCCTCGACGCCGGCCAGCCGGTCGCCGGCCGCGAAACCACCGCTCTGCGACGCAGCCGACAGGTTGACATTCACGCCGGCGTTCGAGCCGCCATAGTCGACGAGATCGAAGCCGCTGCCGCCGTCGATCTGGTCGGCGCCGGCGCCGCCGTCGAGCACGTCGTCGCCGTTCATGCCGGATAGGATGTCGTTGCCGGCGCCGCCATGCAGCCGGTCATCGCCGTCCCAGCCATAGAGGCTGTCGTCGCCAGTGCCGGCGAAGACCGTGTCGTCGCCGATGGCGCCGTGGATGCTGAATTTCTCGACATTGGTGATGCGGCTGCCGACCTCGCCCCAGGCGCGGACGTCGACCGTCACCGAGCCTTCCGGGTTCGAGACGAAGAGCGCCACCGTGTCGATGCCCGTCCCGCCGTCGATATGGTCGAACTGCAGCCGCGAGCCGATGAAGTCGTTGCCGTCGCCACCCAGCGCGACGTCGCCCCAGTCGCCCTCGGGATCGTTGATGTCGAAGGAATCGAGGCTGATGTCGTCATTGCCCGCCCCGCCGTCGACGAAGTCGTTGCCCGCCGACACGGCGATGATGTCGTTGCCAGCACCGCCATGGACGATGTCGTCGCCGCTGCCGGAATTGATCCAGTCCTTGTAGGCGGAGCCGTAGAATTCGAGCCGCTCGAAGCCGCTGGCGAGCTGGCTGTGGACCGAGTTCCAGACTCCATTGTCCGACAGGCGCAATCCGCCGCCTGACGCGATCGCCGAGAAGCCGGCGCTGCCTGCACCCGTGGCGTCGATCACGAGCGTGTCGAAGCCGTCGCCGCCCTGGTACTGGCCGAGCGAACTCACCTCGACACGATCGTCCCCGTTTCCGCCATTGATGCGGTCGAACCCGCCACGGCCGATCAGGACATCGTCGCCGGCGTCGCCCCGGATGATCTCGTCGCCCGACGTGCCGGCGATCCGGTCGTCGAAGCGCGTGCCCCAGAGGCTCTCGATCGACAGCAACGTATCGCCCTCGGCGTCGCCACCCTGCTGCGTGGCGCGCATCAGGTCGATGTCGATCGCCTGGGCGCTGTCGATGTAGTTGGCGAGATCGAGGCCATCGCCGCCATCGACGAGGTCAGCGCCGAGATAGGGACGGAAACTGTCGTCGCCCGCCTCGCCATAGAGGTTGTCGGCCCCGGCCGTACCGAGGATCGTGTCGTTACCGGGCGTCCCATTGATATCGACCATGATCGCGCATCTCCCAAGCGACAGGTTCAGGCCACTCTCAGCAGGTCCGCGCGCAGGGGCGGCGCGCGGCAGTCCTCAGTAGAAGGTCATGTGCTCCGGTCCGAGTTCGTCGAGCGTGACGTTCTCGATCAGGAAGCCGCTGCCAAAGCCGAAATCGACCCGGACGCCGTCCGGCGTGTCGACGGCATGCGCCAGGAAGCCCTCGTAGTTGGCGAAGGCGCGCCCCGAGACCGGCTGGAAGTAGAGATGGTCGCCCTCGTCGACGTTGAAGTCGGTGATGCGGTCGAAGCCTTCATTGTACTGGCCGTCGAAGATGAAGGTGTCGGCGCCGGCGCCACCGGTCAGCGTGTCGTCGCCGCGCGAGCCGCGCAGGCGGTCGTCGCCGTCCTCGCCGAGCAGCGTGTCATTGGCCTTGCCGCCGAAGATCGTGTCGTTGCCCGTGCCGCCGCGCGCGTTCACCACGCCGCCGGTGTTCAACAGCTGGATGTAGTCGTCGCCGCTCGCGCCGACGACGTCGAAGTCGACCGGCTGGTACACGCCGCCCGTCCCGATCAGCGGACCGAACAGCGTCAGCTTCTCGATGTTCTGGAACAGGCCGCCGGTAGACGACGTGCCGGCCTCCATGTCGATCCGGAACGAGCCGCTCGAGGGCGCCTGGATCTGCAGGGTGTCGATGCCGTCGCCGCCATCGATCCAGTCCGGGTCGAAATTGCTCATGAAGATCGTATCGTTGCCGGCGCCGGCATTGATGCGGTCGAAGCCGCCGCCGCCGTTGATGGGGTCGTCGCCGGCGCCGCCATGGATGACGTTGCCGAGCGCGTCGCCGACGAGGACGTCGTTGTGGCTGGAGCCCCAGATGTCCTCGATCGACGTCAGCGTGTCGCCCTGGGCGAAGCCGCCAGCCTGCGTGGCGCGGGTCAGGTTGACGTCGACACCGGCGGTGGAACCGCCATAGTCGACGCGGTCTCGGCCCGCCCCGCCGTCGATACGGTCGGCGCCGGCGCCGCCGTCAAGAACGTCGTCGCCATCAAGGCCCATCAGCCAGTCATTGCCCTTGCCGCCATGGATGACGTCGTTGCCGCCATAACCGCGGAAGGTGTCGTCGCCATTGCCGCCGAGCAGCAGGTCGTTGCCAGACGCGCCGGCGACCTGGAAGCTCTCGACATTGACGATCTTGCTGCCGATCGCGCCCCAGGGGCGGATGTCGATCGTCACGTCGCCATCGGAATCGACCGCGTCGATCGACACGGTGTCGAAGCCGTCGCCACCGTCGATCCAGCCGAAGTCGACCCGGGCCGAGAACGTATCGTCGCCGGCGCCGCCCAGCATCACCACGTCCGGATTGGCCGGCGGCGAGGTGTTGTTGGTCAGCTCCTGCCAGAGATGATCGTCGCCATCGCCGCCATCCATCCAGTCCGCCCCGCCGAAGCCGCCGAGATCGTCGTTGCCGGCGCCGCCATAGAGGATGTCGTCGCCGCTGGTGCCGAAGCCGATATCGTTGTGCTCCGAGCCATGGAATTCGAGCCGCTCGAAGCCCGTCGCCAGCTTTCCATGCGGCGACAGGTAGTCGCCGTCATCGATCAGCGACAGGTCGCCGTTCGGCTGGCGCCAGACAAAGAAGCCGGTGCCGCCCGTCTCGCCGGCGCGGAAGCCGCTGACGTCGACGACCAGCGTGTCGGTGCCCGTGCCGCCTTCGAGGATCGAGACGCTCGACACCTCGATCCGGTCGTCGCCGGCGCCGCCATTGATACGGTCGACGCCGCCACGGCCGAGGATGACGTCATTGCCGGCGTCGCCCTTGATGATCTCATTGCCCGCCGTGCCGGCGATCCAGTCGTCGAAGCGCGAGCCCCAGATGCTTTCGATCGAGAGCAGCGTGTCGCCCTCCGCATCGCCGCCGAGCTGGGCCGCCCGCGTCAGGTCGATGTCGATCGCCTGGGCGCTGTCGATGTAATTGACCAGGTCGAGGCCGTCGCCGCCGTCGACGAGGTCCGCGCCGAGATAGGGGCGGATGCTGTCGTCACCCGCCCCGCCATAGAGATTGTCGGCCCCGGGTGTGCCGTAGAGCGTGTCGTTCCCGGGCGTTCCATTCACGTCGACCATGATCGCGCGTCTCCCCAGCGACTGGTTCAGGCCACTTGCAGCATGTCGGCCCGCCTGGTCTCGCCAGAGCGCGCGACAAGTCGGGTATCCACGTTGTTCTCGAGCAGGAAGGCGCGGGTTTCGTCATAGACGCCGCGCCAGGCCGCGTTGAAGGCGTCGAAGCGGCCCTGGTCCCAGTAGTCCTCCAGCACGAAGGCGGTGTCGCCGAAGACGTCGTAGCTGGGGATGCGGTAGGTCTCGGCGAACTCCGCCGTGCGGCTGTCATAGGTGACGTAGATCGACGGCACGCCATTCGCGAGCGCCATCAGGTTGCCGTGCAGGCGGTAGCCGAGCACGAGGTCCATGCGCCGCACCAGCGCCTCGTAGTCGGCGACGACGTCGGAATAGAACAGCCGCTCGCGGTAGAGCGTTTCCATGGCGTCGTCGAAATACCACTGCGCGGCCCAGCCATTGGCGCGCAGCGCCGCGATCGCCTCCTCCTTCTGCGCGTCGGTGCCGAGGACGATCTTCTTCTCCTCCACTTCGCCCTGCGCCATCAGCGTGGTGTCGAAGCGGTTGGCGAGCGTCTTCACGAAATCGCGGTGGAAGGTCAGGTAGCGCTGGATGTCCTGCGCATAGGTGGGCGACACCTCGCGCCGGATCGTGAGCCCGACCTTCTCGACGTCGGCGAGCGGCGGCAGCGTGATCCTGAGGTCGGGATCGAGCTTCCGGAATGCGGTCGGGCAACCGATGATCCGCACATTGTCGATGCCGAGATCGGAGAGAACCTGCGCCGAGAACGCCCCGCGCACGCCGATCGACGTGCTGAGATCGGCCATCGTACGCAGCACCTCGACGGTTTGATCGGAGAGTTCGAGCTTCCCGCGCACCGGCGCCTGCGCGCCGATGCCGAAGGCGAGCACCGGCAGGCCCAGCTTCCGGAGCACCGCGGCCGTGTCGTGCCACTGCATCTCGCCATGCACGTAGTTCGAACCGCGCAGCATGACGTAGTCATATTCCTCGCGCAGACGATCGAGCGAGGCCCAGTCGGGATTGTTGATCTCGAGGACGCCGATCTTCTCGAAGTTCAGCAATTTCAGCGAGGAGTCGAAGACGAACGCGTCGCCGATGTTGTGGTAGTTGCCGATCGAGCGCTGGATGTTCTGGTACTGGTACCAGCGTACGCAATCGTGATCGTAGATTTCGCCTGACGGAATCATCACCAGCAAACGTGCCATACCGGTCTCCTTCTCCCCCCAGGGATGCGCCCCTTTGCGGGCTGCTTGCGCGCTTGTCATCACGCGAGTTCGTGCCGTGCGGCGGGGCTTTCGCCCCGCGGCTGATGGCCGTCGAGAATGGCGCGGTAAAGCGCCAGATGTTGCTCGGCACTGTCGACATGGCCGATGGGCCGGCGCATGGTCTGGCGCAGGCCCTCCCACATGGAGCCGTCCGACAGCACGTCGACGAAGCGGTCGGCGAGATCCTCGGGACTGCCGACGCGGAAGTGCAGCCCGTCCTGGCCGTTGCGCACCTTCTCCGCCATGCCGCCGATATTGCTGCAGAGCAGCGGCCGCCCGTGGAACAGCGCCTCCTCGATCACGACCGGCGAGTTCTCCCACCAGATCGAGGGCACGACGACCCAGTCGACCGTCTGCATGAGCTCGGGCATCTCCGCGTTCTGGTAGGAACCGTAGAAGCGGACGCGACTGCCGGCGTCCTCGATCAGCCGCCGCATCCGCGCCTGGAATTCGGGCGGCTGGAATTCGAGGTTGGCGCCGAAGATCATCAGCCTGGAATCCTCGCCCCAGATCCTCTCCGGCACGCGCGCCACCGCGTCGATCAGCACATCGACACCCTTGAAGGGCGTCATCTGGCCGAAATAGGCGAAGCGGCTGCGGCGCTGCTCGCTGCCCGGAAGCGTGCGCGGCGGCGCCGGCTGGTCCACCGCCAGCCCGTTCTCGATGACGAACAGGCGGTCGGGCGACAGTCCCCAATCGGCATAGCGCTGCGCCAGGAAGGCGCTCGGCGAGACGTAGGCGTCGGCCAGCTCCAGCATCGAGCGCACGAAGCGCTCGCGCTTCAGGAAGCGCGACGGAGCGATGTCCGGGAAGCAGGCGTGGCAATCCGTCGGCGAGGCGCGGCGGCAGAGCTGCGATCCCTTGGTCTTCACCATCTGGCCGTGATGGTGGCAGACCGACAGGAACTCGTGGAAGGTGACCACCAGCGCCGCGTCCGGCAGCGCCTCGCGCACCGCATAGAGCGCCTCCAGCCCGAGCCCCAGCACATGATGGAAATGCACCACATGCGGCCGGAGATCACGAACGAAGCGCACGAGATCGCGCTGGATGTCGTCGGTGTTCCGGTTCGACAGGAAGAAGTGATCGTAGTCGTCGCTGTGGAACAGGATGTCGGACGCGCTCTGGCGCAGGCTCATCAGCGCCGTGCCGGCGTGGCGGGGCGTCGGCGAGCCGACCCGAGCCAGATAGACCGAGCGGGTGCCGGCCAGCGCATTCAGCCCCTTGTGCAGGTTGTGCGAGGCGATCTCGGCCCCGCCGAGCGAGAGGCTCGGATGGCCGTGGCTGACCACGAGGACGCGCAATTCCTCGCTCATGCCGCCACCGCCCGGACCATGGTCGCGATCGTCTCGGACCAGCGTGTCTCGAAGACGACGCGGTCGATGGTGCGGGCATGCACGTCCCAGGCGTCGCGGTCGGCCTGCCCCTCGGCGCCCAGCATGCGGACGGCCGGCAGCCAGTAGGCGCGGGCGCCGACCTTGGAGAGGCGGAGCGCCAGGTCCATGCCCTTGGCGCGATTGCCGAGATAGCCCTGCCCGCCCTGCGTCAGGGGCACGATCGCTGATTTCGCCAGCACGCAGCACTCCAGATTGGCCATCGGCGTCACCGCCGGCGCGACGTCGTCGAGCGTCGCGACCGGATAGCCGACATAGTTCTCGGAAAGGCCGCCGCCCTCGCCGCCCAGCCGGTAGCCGGCCCAGCGGATCGAGTCGTCCTCGTAGAGCAGCGCTGGCGAGATGATGACGGAGGAGTCCGTCTCGCGATGCGCGGCGCAGAGCTGGCCGAACCAGCCCTTGCCGGCCGGCACCAGCGCGCCCGACAGCAGCACGACGCGATCCGTGCGCGCGGCGCCCGCACCGACAGTCAAGGCGTCGAAGACGTCGTTGCAGCCGCCGACGGCGACGAGATGGAGCGACAGGCCATAGAAATCCGCGAGCCGCCGCGCCTCGCCGCGCAGGCCGGCGATCGCCACCTCCGGCCCCGCCAGAATCACCGGCGCGGCACGCACTTCCGGGTCGAGCGCGAGAAGCGCCAGGAGCTGCCCAACATCGGCGGCGTGCTCATCGACCCCGATCACCAGCGTCGTGTCACCCGAAGCGGTAGCGGCACCGCCCACATGCTCGAGTTTCTCGACGCCGGCCGCCTTCGTCGACGCCGCCGCCACCATCGGGATCAGGTGCCGCTCGACGATCTCGGACGCCGCGGCGGCGCGGGCGCTGATCGAGCGCAGCTGCCGCGACACCGCCTCGCGATAGGTGACCCGCTTCGGCACGATCGGCAGATAGGCCGGCGGCGCATGCGGAATGGAAAGCTCGACATAGATCGGCGCGCTGCCGTCCGCGTCGAAATCCGGGATGAACACCGTGAAGCCGTGCGCATGATGGGCGTGGTCGAAGCGAGCCTGGAAGGGCGGCTTGCCGTCGAACGCCGCCGACACGTCGGGCCGGTCGACCCGGCTCCAGACTTCCGACAACTCGATCGCCACCTGCCGACGCTTGAGCTTGATGCCCTCGACGCGCCGGTCGGGGTCGAGGAACCAGCCGGAGAGGAGGAGGCCGCCCTGCTCGACGCGGAGTGCGTGATCGATCGCCATGCGGACGGGCAGCGCCAGGCCGGAGACCGTGTCGAGCCCCTCATAGCGGTAGGCGGCGTCGCGCAGGCGGCCGACCACCTCGGCCGAGCCGCGGATCTTGGGCAGGATGGCGCGGGCGAAGCCCGGCGTATCGCGCGGCGGCGCCAGCAGGCGCTGCTCGTAGACATCGGAGTACCGCCAGCCGTCGCGGCCGCGAAAATAGACCCGCTGCATGCCGAACGGATCGATCGGATCGGGCGCCACCAGCAGCGCGGCGAAACCCTTGCCCTTGCTGTTCAGGTCCTGCCGGTCGAAGGCCGCGCCGGTGCACTCGGCGATCTGGGCGGTCGCACCTGAGATCAACACCCGGCTCACGCCGGACCGTACGTCGGACGACCACCCCTGGACGTAGACGTCGCCATCCTCGAACGCGCCGATGATCTCGATGAAGCCGTCCGGCTTGGCGCTGGCCTCGACGAAAGCCGTCATGGCGGCGAGCTTGCGGCGGCTCATCGGCCCCTGGCTCAGCATTGCGACGATGGCGTCAATCACCGCCGGCAGATGCGCGTCGGCGAGGCCCGTCAGCACGGTGGCGAGCGCGGCGGGACGCATCACCTCCGGGGCGACGCGATAGGCCCCGGCCCTGCCCTGGGCCCGGAACGCCAGCGCGCCCAGCCGCTCGCCCTTGAGCGCGCCGGTGAAAACGAGCCCGACGAAGCCGTGCGACCCTCGCCCCTTCGGATCGGCGAGCGGCCAGCTCACCACGGGCGCCTTGCCCGGCAGGGCCGGATCGCCGTTCAGCATGACGGCCTGCGCGCCATTCATCGGAGCTCCGGCGCCCAGCACCAGCACGAAGCTTTCGTTGATCGGACAGGCGATCAGGCCCTCGGTGACGGACGCAGCGACTCCGCCATCCGACCGCGACGGCGGCCTGGGCGTGCGCCCCGCCTTCGTCTCGTGCCCCGTCTCACCGTCCTGGATCATGCCGTCTCGCTCCGGTCAGTTCAGAAAGGCGGCGAGCGTCGCGCCGGCGCCGACGACGATGCCGACCAGGGTCGCCATCACCAGCATCAGCGGCCTCAGCTCACCGCGCCCGCGCTTGGAGAGCGCGTCGATGCGGCCCTCCAGGCCCGCCACGATGCCGTCGAAGCGCATCAGGAAGATTTCGAGTTCCGACAGGCGATTGACGATCTCGGACTGCGTCGTCTCGATCTGGTCGATCTGGGCGGGCGAGGCATCGGCCCCGCGCGGCGCGCCATCGCCCTCGGTCGTCGCGCGCTGCACACCGCGCTGGTTCAGCTGCAGCTGGCGCTGCGCCGCCATCAGGATCTCGAGCTTCTCCAGCACGCGCGTCAGCGGCGCCGCGATCAGCGCCTCGGCGGCCTGTTCGTCCAGCGTCGGCGCATAGAGGATGCGCTCCTCGCCGGTCGGCGACACGGCGACGATCGAAAGGTCGCGCTGGCGCGCCGCCACGCTCTCCGGCAGCGGAATGTCGAAGGCGTGCTGGCCGTCGCCGACACCGTTGCGGCGAAGATCCGAGCGCAGCTTGTCGGCCGTCACCTCGGCGATCTTCTGTGCCCCAAGCGAGACGATGACCTGCATGCGGGCGTTGGGGTGGCTGCGGTCGAAGGCCCAGCCATAGAGACGGCCATTGTCGATCGCGTCGACACGGCCGGTCACGCCGAGCGGCGCGTCTCCGGCGTCGGGCTTCTGCGGCAGGGGAATGGCTTCGGCGGCTGACATGGCAACCTCCTTCAGGCTTGGACGGGTTGGCGCGCGAGCGCTTCGAAGAGCGCCAGATAGTCTCCGGCGACGTCGTCGATCGTCGGCGGAGGTCGCGCCGCCTCGGCGAGGCGCTGCCAGAGTTCGGGGTCGCCGGCGGCCTGGCGCATGGCGCGGGCGAGATCGATCGGATCGTCGGGCGCGACCGTCAGGCCGTTGACGTCGTGCTCGACCATCTCGGCCATGCCGCCAATGCCGGAGACGATGACGGGCCGCCCCTGCTGCTGTGCCTCCTGGATGACCAGCGGCGCGTTCTCCCACCAGATCGACGGCACCACGACCCAGTCGACCGCCGCCATCAGGCGCGGCACGTCCTCGCGCCGGTAGGCGCCACGGCGCACGACCTGCGCGCTCGTGCGCTGGAAGCGCTCGTCGAGCTCGGTCTTGAAGGCATCGGCCTGGAACGGCGTCCCGCCATGCACCCGCAGCTCGAAATCGACGCCGGCATCAATCAGGCGCTCCGCCGCGTCGAGCAGAACGGTGCCGCCCTTCCACGGGTTCAGATTGCCGAAATACCCGAAGACGTTGCGCGGTGCGTCGGCTCCGCGCGGCCGCGAAGGGATCGCGCCCGGCTCCGGCTGCCCGTTGGCGATGACGTCGATCCGGTCCGCGTCGAGGCCCCAGGCGATGAAACGATCCCTCAGGAAGTTGCTTGGAGATACGAAGCGGTCGACGGTCGAAAGCAGCGTCTTCAGATAGCGCTCGCGCAGCAGGAACTGGTCGGCGCCGACCTCGGGAAAGCAGCCATGGCAGCGATCCGGCGAGGCGCCGTGGCAGCGTTCGCGGCCGCTGGTGCGCATCATCAGCCCGTCATGGGCGCAGATCAGGTAGTAGTCGTGCAGCGTCATCACAATGCGCGCCTTCGGCAGCACGCGCCGCACCAGAGCCGGGAATTCCGCGCCGATCAAAAGCAGATGGTGGATGTGCACGACATCCGGCCGGAACTCGGCCAGCAGTTCCTCGAGGTCCGGGATGACGCCGTAGAGATCGACCTGGCTCATGAAGAAGCGGTCGAAATGGCCGGCCCAGAGCAGGATCTCGTCCTGGCCGTTGCCGATGCCCTGGAAGCTGGTGCCAGGTTTCTCGTCGCGGTGCAGCCGGTTGGTGGCGCCAAGGAACAACGCCTCGGCGCCACGACGCTGATAGGCGCGGAACAGATCGTGCGCGAAGATCTCGGTCCCGCCGGGATGCAGGTCCGGATGGTTGTGGGCGACGACGAGGATGCGTTCAGCCATCGTCACCCCACCTTCTCGGCAACCAGGATATCCTGGTAGTGCGCCGCCGGCTGGCCACGCCAGTGGCCGAGGCTCTTCAGGCAGAGCGAGAGACCGAAGCCCTGGATCAGCCGTTCGAAGAAGCCGTCGTCGAAGCCGACCGCGCCGAGCGGCGCCGTCCGGTCGACGAGCCAGGCCGGCCCCTCGCCCTCGCGCTTGAACTGCAGGCGGGGATCGCGCTGCGGCAGCGCGCTTTGAGCCGTCTCGTCGAGCACGAAGGCCGTGATGAACAGCCGGCCGCCCGGCGCCAGCAGCCGCCGCGCCTCGCGCACATAGGCGGCGATCTCGCGCGGCGGCAGATGCGTCGCCACCGAGACCATGAAGATGAAGTCGAAGCTCTCCGGCTCGAACGGCAGGCGCAACGCCTCGCCCTTGATCGTGCCCTTCGGATTGTAGATGTGATGGGCGACGTCGATCGTGTCGAAACGGAAATTGTCGTAGACCGGCGTGATGTGCTCGCGGCACCAGGCCACGCCCTGCGCCACCGGATCGACGCCCCAATAGGCGCCGGCCTGCGTCATGTACTGGGTCAGCGGCACGGCGATGCGGCCGATGCCGCTGCCGATGTCGAGCACGCGATCGTCCGGCAGGATGCCGCCCAGCCGTACCAGATGGCCGAGGAACTCGGATCCGATCGCGCGGTAGTCGCCGTCGCCGACAAAGATGCTGTCGATCGTCGGCTCGGGCAGGAAGCGGTTGGCCTGCACGCTTTGCTGCAGCCAGGCGAGCCGCGCCTCGTCGAAATCCGGTCGCGCCGGCGTCCCCGCCACGGCCTTCAGCGCCACAGCCGCCGTCATGCCGCGTTCCTCCGGCGGCCGGCGGCCTCCTCGACAGGCGGCTCGGGATCGCGGACCGGCCGCGCCTCCTCGCCCATCAGCGCGGCGATGTCGGCATCCCAGCGCCGTGTATGCAGCCAGGAATTGTAGCGAGACGCGATTCCACGCATGTAGTCGCCATTGCGGCGCATCGAACGTCGCTCGAGATGATAGAGCGCAACGGATGGCTCATAGGCGATCTCCTGCCCGACCGATCGGATCTTCAGGCAGATGTCGCTATCCTCGTAGTCGCCGATCACATAATCCTCCGAGAAGCCGCCAACGGCGCGGAACGTGTCGCGCATCATCACCAGGCAGGCGCCGGTAACCGCCGGCACCAGCCGCGCGGCATTGGCCGGCCGATGACCGCCTGGCATGCCCTTGTGGAAATGATGGTTGAGCCAGGTCCCGCGCGCGTCGCGCTGGAAATAGAGCCCCGCATGCTGCAGCGAACCGTCCTCGAACAGGAGCTTCGGCCCGATCGCGCCGACCTGTTCGCCGCCGCCCAGCCGGTCGGCGAGGCGCGACAGCCAGTCCGTCGAGGTCGGGATCACGTCCGAATTCAGGAGGTTGACGACCAGGCCGCGCGCCAGCGTGACGCCGGCATTGTTGGCCCGCGCGTAGCCGCCATTGGCGCTCATCACCGCAAGCATCATCGGCATGCGATAGAGGCGGTAGAGCCCGCCCAGCATATGGCTGACATCGTCGGCCTGCTCGGGTGAATCGAGCACGAAGATGATCTCTGTGACGTCGCGCAGACCGGGGTCGGTGGCGAAGGCCGCCACCTGGAAGCGCAGGAAATCAAGCACCCGGTAGAGCGGCACGATGATCGAGAACAGCGGCTCGCTCGGCGGCGTTCCGAACTGCTCGGTACGCGCCACGGAAACCTGATCGACGAGGCGGCTCTGGATCTCCGCCAGCGCCGGCCCCAGCGTGGTGGCGAGCAATTCGCCGCTTGCATGGTGCAGCGGCACGGAACGCAGCGCCCCGGCGCGCATGGTCGCGGCATCGACGGGCTGCGGCTTCGGCACGAGCGGAACCTCGCCGCCGGTCTTCAGGCGTAGGCGAAAGCGCGGCTGCAGGATCGGGCCCGTCGGGCGATCCTGCGGCAGATAGGCGATGAAGCCGGTGGCATCGTCGGGCGCGCTGCCCTCCGCGCCGGCGACGCGGCCGGGAAAACAGTGCCAGACGGAATCGAGGGCGCGGGCACCGTCGCCGCCGACATGGTCGATGCCGGCGACAAGGCGCTGCGGATCGCGAAACCAGCCACCGGCGAGCAAGCCGCCATCCAGCGACAGGGCGAGGTCGACTTCGGCGCCGGGCTGGAACGGGGCCAGCTCGGCCACGCGTGCCGGGACAGCGGCGCGGGCCTGCATGTCGATGACGGCGAGCCGCGCCTCTTCCGACCGCGACGACAGGCTGCGCACGAGAAACTCGGTCAACGCGCCATCGTTGCGGCGAGCGCCCCACCAGCGCAGGAAGCTTGGCTGCGGCTTCTTGACGGGCGCCAGCGCGCGGATCGCGGTGCCGTTCTCGCCGATCAGGACAAGCGTGCCGGCGCCCAGCGCCGCGAGGTCGCCATCAGCCAGCAGGATCATGCCGCGCCGTCCCTGGCGATCGGCCTTGCGGCGGTGGATCTCGAGGGTGACGCGGCGAACGCCCTGCGCCGTGACCAGATGGGCGGAGGCGACGTCGCCGAGATCCGCGCCCGTCACGAACTCGATCAATGTGGTGTCGCGCGTCGGCTGGCAGGCGATGGCGGCCTGTGCGTCGCCCGGCTGCAGTTCCCGCGCCAGAGCCTGGATCGCCTCGGCATAGGTGGAGGACCGCGCCAGCCGGAAGGCGCCGCACCAGGAGGTGAGCAGCGCCGTCAGCAGCGAGATGCGGCCGCGACCGTCGAGATCCTCGACCAAGGACGCGAATTCGGAACCGATGAAGGGATCGCCGGGATCGACCTCGACGACGTCGGACGGGCCGAGCGTTCCGGCCGAAACCGCCAGCCGCACCGGCTTGCGCGGCCGCATCGCCCAGAGGACGCGCGTGCCGCCTTCCGCCAGGCCGAGCCGCAGGCTCGCCAGCGGCGCAAGGACTTCACCGTCCAGCCGCTCGCAGCGCGGCGGCACGGACAAACTGCCTGGAACATCCCAGACGACCACCGACACGTCCGAAGCCAGCTTCAGGCTTCGTATCGCTTCGGCGCGCCCGTCGGCAGGCGATAGCGGGACGATTTCCAGCATGCCGGCACCTCGATGTCGCTTACTCGGAGAAAACGTCTGCGGCGCCCGGTGGGAGGGCCCGGGCGCCGCAGGTCATCAGCTGACGGGGGATCAGCCGATCACGAAATAGCCGTTCGGATTGTTGTGAACGTCGTCGGCATTGACGTTCATCAGCGTGATGGAATCGCCGTTGCCGAGATCAATCACAGTGCTGGAGCCGACCTGCGTCGCGCGGGCGGCAAGATCATCGGCAGACGAGATGTCGGTGCCGTTGATGTTCTTGGCGATCTGAAGAAGATCCTCGCCGGCCTGGAAGTCGAGCACGACGTCGTTGCCGCCGCCGCCGGAGAAGACAAAGACATCATTGCCGGCGCCGCCGGTCAGGATGTCATTGCCCTTGCCGCCGTCGAGGATGTCGTTGCCGGCACCGCCATTCAGGATGTCGCTGCCATTGCCGCCATAGAGGACGTCATCACCGAGGCCGCCCAGCAGGATGTCGTTGCCGTTGCCGCCGTCGAGGATGTCGTTGCCATTGCCGCCGTCGAGCACGTCATCGCCGTTCTCGCCGAAGAGTTGGTCGTTGCCATCGCCGCCGAACAGGAAATCACTCCCGTTGCCGCCGAAGAGCGTGTCGTCGCCAATTCCGCCGAACAGCAGGTCGTTGCCGTTCTCGCCGAAGAGCGTGTCGTTGCCCGCGCCACCGAAGATCGAATCATCGCCATTGCCGCCGAAAACCGTGTCGGCGCCGCCATGGGCGAAGATGATGTCGCTGAATCGCGAGCCGAAGAGGACGTCGTCGTACGCCCCGCCTTCTAGTGTGGCCATTGAAGTCTCCTATGACAGTCGCTTCTCGCCACCCAGATCGAAGATCCCGGCGGCCGCTACAGCCCGCCTCGCCCGAAGGGCATCCCGGCAAGGCATGACGCACTGCACTATAGTCCACCGCTCGATTACTTCAACGCATTTATCTACGACTCGATCAATTATAACTTCCGAAAACTGTCACAATTATTGGATTAATTCGAGATCTTGCCGATCAATACTCGAAGCGATCAAACTAAAATGAATCAAAAGCCGAACTAGTTTTGATCCGAATTTGCTGCATCGCAGCATAAGACCGCCACGCATTCACGCCGAAGCCCGCGGCCGCGCGGGGCGGCGCGGGGGGTGG
>JAEWAD010000332.1 GCA_023391905.1 Pseudomonadota bacterium
CGCAAACCCAGGCGGAGCCAACCGATACGCACACACCGCTAACGCCCCCCCAACAAAAGCGCCCCCCAGTGGGCACGCCCAGCTATCCAGCAGGCTAGCTAACCGGCGTTGCCGCACTGGCGTACACAAATGCGATGCAACTCGATTGAACTTCCACCATCCCTAGGAAAAGCCCCCATCGCCCCTCTTTCGACAAGCGCTACCTGCCGAGACCGGAGGCACCGCAGCGCATGGCGATCTCCCGCGTCGCCGTCTCGCCGGAACCAAGATGCAGAACGCCCGGCATGTCGAAGAAATTGCCGTCGAAGCCGACCGGAGCGTGATGGCCTTGCCAAGGCTCGATACAGAGGAATCCCGCGCCCGGCAGGGTCCAGATGCCGAGATGCGGCAGCCCCTCGAAATCCACCGCGATGCCGGGATCGCCGGGCCTGCCGAACCAGACCGAGCGACTTGCCGGCAGATCAAACACCATCGCACCGGCCTCGAAGAGATCGTCGGCAAGTCTCAGGACGCCATCCGGCGCCGGTTGTCCGCCGACCGGCAGCGCGAGGCGCCCGTCGACGATCCGCCGGATCGGCGCCAACTCCGGCTTATCGAAGCGAAGCTCGTAGGCCCTCCGGTCGGGCCCCGGCGGCCAGACGAAGGCCGGATGGAAGCCGAGCGACGCCGCGAGGGCATTTTCGCCGATATTCGTCACGGTCGCGGACTGACGAAGCGCGCCATCCGCGAATTCGAACGCGACATCGAAGCGGAACTCGAACGGATAGATCGCGCGTGTCGCCGCGTTCGCCTCGAGCCGCAGCCGGCAGGAATGACCGGTCGCCTCGACGAGCTCGAATTCGGCCTCCGGCGCGAATCCGTGCTGCGGCATCGGAAAGGTTCGGCCCCGATGCCGGATCTGGTCGCCAGCAGCGCGGCCGACGATCGGGAACAGCACCGGCGCACGGCGGTTCCAGAACGTCGGGTCGCCATCCCACATCCATTCCCGGCCGGACGGGTCGACGTGCGAGAGCAGCTCGGCGCCGCGCCGGCCGATCTCGGCCCGAAAGCCGTCCGCCGCGATGACGACCGGCGCCGTCACCGCAGCCGGTCCAGGATCTGGTTCAGCAGCACGGCGCCCAGGATGATGCCGCCGCGCACGACATACTGCCAATATTCGGAAACGTTCATCAGCGTCATGCCGTTGGCGATGCAGCCGAGGAACAGCACGCCAAGCAGCGTACCCCAGACGCGGCCCTTGCCGCCGAATAGGCTGGTGCCGCCGATGATCGTTGCCGAGATGACATCGAGCTCCATGCCCGTCGCCATCGTGCCGATGCCCGAACCCACCTGGGAGGCGAGCAGGATGCCGGAGAGCGCGGCGAGCGCGCCGGTGATGGCGAGTGCCAGCGTCTTGGTCAGCGATACGTCGATGCCCGAGAGGCGCGCCGCCTCGGCATTGCCGCCGACCGCATAGATGGCGCGGCCAAAGCTCGTGTATTTCATCAGGAAATGCATCGCCGCGAAGACGGCGAGCAGGACGTAGACGGGGAACGGCACCCCGAAGAGATTGCCGGCGCCGAAGAAATAGAACCAGGACGGAAAGCTCGGCATCGGGAAGCCGCCCGTCACCAGATTGGCGATGCCGCGGATCGCTGTGAACAGAGCCAGCGTGGTGATGAAGGTCGGCACGCTGAACCATTGCCGGATCTTGCCGGTGAACACGCCGGTGCCGAAGCCGATGGACAGCGCCACGAGCGTGCCGATCGCCACGGCGGCGACGCCGCCGATCGAGTCCATGTAGGCGTCGCAGAACCAAGCGACGACGCAGCCGGCGAGCCCAGCCGTCGCGCCGATCGACAGGTCGATCTCGCCGGAGATGATCACCGCCGTCATGCCGAACGCAATGATACCGAGCATCGACACGGTCCGCAGTACGTTGAAGAAGTTGCCGACGGTGGCGAAGCCCGGCGCAAAGGCGATCAGGAAAACAACCAGAATGAGGAGGATGACCTCCATCGCGTAGATCTTGAGGCTGGTCGCGCCGATCCGCGACATGACAGCGGTCGACATTATGGCGTCCCCTCCATGCAGATTTTGTAGAGCTGAGCGAGCGTGATGTCTTCGGGAAGCACTTCCGCGACCATGCGGCCGTGATACATGACGATGATACGGTCGGCGACTTCGAGCACTTCTTCCAGCTCGCTGGATACGAAGATCGACGACAGGCCGCGCTCGGCCTTCTGCCACATGATCTCGAAGATCTGCTGCTTGGCCTGCACGTCGATGCCGCGGCTTGGCTCGTCGAAGAACATCACCTTCGGCTCGGTGTTGAGCCAGTTGCCGATTACGATCTTCTGCTGGTTGCCGCCGGAGAGCGACGAGACCGGATCGAGCGGCTGCGGCACACGGATGCTCAGGTCCCGGATCTGGCGGTCGACATAGGGCTGCTCCAGCCGGCGGTCGATCAGACCGTGCCGGGCGATGCGCTGCAGGCTCGCGAGGCAGAGATTGTCGTGGCTGGAGAGGATCTGCACCAGCCCGACTTCCTTGCGGTTCTCCGGCGTGTAGCCGAGGCCGCGCCGCTTCATCATCTTCGGCGACGGCCGGAGGATCGGCTCGCCGTCGAAGACGATCTCGCCGCGATCATAGGGATCGGCGCCGAAGATCGCCCGCAGCACCTCGGTCCGTCCCGAGCCGAGCAGGCCGGCGAAGCCGAGGACTTCGCCGCGATAGAGCTCGAACGAGACATCCTCGATGGCGCCGGCGCGCTCCAGATTGCGGACCGAGAGCACGGGCCGGCTGCGGTCGACGCTCCGCCGCGCCGGACGCTTCGCCATCGACACGTCGCCGAACATCATCTGGACGATCGAGCCGGAGGTCGCCTCGCTCATCTCCGTCGCGCCGATGAAATGGCCGTCGCGCAGCACGGCGCAGGTGTCCGCGATGGCGAAAAGCTCGTTCATCCGGTGCGTGATGTAGATCATCGTCACGCCCTTCGCCTTCAGGCGGCGGACGAGCTTGAACAATTGCTCGACCTCCGGCGCCGCCAGCGCCGAGGTCGGCTCGTCGAGCAACAGGATCGACGGCGCGAAGGACATCGCCTTGACGATCTCGACCGCCTGCTGCTGGCCGACGCTCAGCGTCTCGACCAGCGCGCGCGGATCGAGATCGAGCCCCATGTCGGCAAGCAGGGCACGGGCATTGGCGTGCAGCGTCTGCCAGTCCACCACCGAGCCGCCCATGACGCTCCGATGCGGCAGGCGACCGAGATAGATGTTCTCGCCGATCGAAAGCGACCGCACGAGCGACAGTTCCTGATGCACGGTGACGATGCCGGCGGCATAGGCGTCGCGCGGCGCCTCGAAGCGGACGTGCTCGCCATTGACCCAGAGCTCGCCCAGCGTCGGCTGGATGGCGCCTGCCAGCATTTTGACCAGGGTCGACTTGCCGGAGCCGTTCTTGCCCATCAGCGCATGGATGCGCCCGGGCTCGAAGCGGTGCGAGAAGCGGCCCACCGCGACCGTCGGTCCGTAGACCTTGGTCACGTCCCTAAATTCGATTCCCCCCCGGGCCATAGGCTCGTTGCTCCAGCGACTGGTTTGGCATCACCGAGCGCAGTCCCAAGCACGCAGACGCGGGATTTCGTCCCCGGTCCGCCTCCAGGCTGAGCGCTCCTCCCGACGGGTCGTTGAACGACCTCTTGTCTGTTCATATTTGGATATTTATAGTTCAATTAAGAATGATACGGGCAAAAGAAGGCGTGTCAATGCGGTTCGGCAATGGATGAGACGACGAGCGAGGCCGAGGCGGATGCCTCGGAAAAGCACAGGATCCCCGTCATCGACCGGATGATGGAAATCCTCGAACTGCTGGAGTGGCGGCCGCAGGGCTCGACCATTCGCGAGCTGGTTTCGGCAAGCCGCATGCCGCGCACCACCGTCTACCGCATCCTCAACACGCTGCAGAGCCACGACGTCGTGCGCCGGTCGGCGGCCGGCGCCTACACGCTGGGGCCGCGCCTGCTGTCGCTGTCCTCCCGCGTCGCCATCGACAATCCCGGCTATGACCTCGGCGCAATCGCCCTGCCCTTCCTGGAGACGCTGACCGACGAGATCGGCGAGAGCAGTAAGGTCTCGGTATTCGACAACGGCACCACGCTGGTGCTCGCCAGCACGCAGGGAAAGCGCGAATACGCGTTGATGGTCACGCCGGGCCAGAGCCTGCCGCTGCATGCCGGCGCCGCCAGCAAGGTGCTGCTGGCGCACCTGCAGGAGGCGGAGCGCGAGGCAATTGTCAACGGACCGCTGCAGGCCTTCAACGGCCGCACCTATGCCGAGCCCAAAAAGCTCCGCGCCGAGCTCGCGAAAATCGCACGCCAGGGCTGGGCGGCGGACCGGGGAGAATTCTCGCCGAGCGTTCATGCCTTCGGGGCCCCGATCTTCGATTCGGCCGGACGCTGTGTCGGCGCACTGAGCGTGCCGTTCCTGGCCGGCGCCGATCCGGAAAGGCTAGAGATGATCCGCAGGCGCGCCATCGCCACGGCGACGGCCATCGGCGCCGTGCTGCCGGTCAAGGCGCACGCCGCCGGCAACGTCGACAGAGAGCCCGCCTGACCCTGCGGGATTCGCATTCCCGGCCACGAACCGGGAATGCGGCATCCGGATCGAACGGTCCCGCCTATTTCAGGCTCTTCCATTCCTTCTTGAACGACAGGACTGCCTCGGGGTCGGTTCGCGTCAGGCCGAGGACCTTGACGTTGGCGGTCTTGTCGACGGGCTTGCCGTCCAGGATCGCGACCGCTGCGTCGAGCGCCTGCGATCCCATCACGAAGGGCTGCTGCGCGGTCACCGCCTGCAGGACGTTGTCGTCATCGAGCAGGAAGTTGGCCAGCTGCTCCGAGCCATCGATGCCGAAAACGACGATGTTGCCCTGCTTGCCTGCATTGCGAACGGCCTGTACCGAGCCAACGGTCCCGCCTTCATTGGCGCCGTAGAGGATGTTGATGTCGGGGTTCGCCGTGATGAGGTCGCCCGCGACCGCCACGGCCTTCTCGGCCAGCCATCCATCCTGCTGCGCCACGACGGTGATCTCGTTGCCGCCGGCCTTGGCTGCCTCGAGGAAGGAGTTGGTGCGCAGATCCGACACCTCGGCGCCGAGCGCGCGGAAGCCGAGCGTCGCGATCTTGGCCTTGCCGCCCAGCTTCTCCTTGATGTATTTCGCCGCCGCCTCTCCGGTGGTGCGGCCGAGATCGGCCTGGTTCGAGCTCAGATCCGCGTCGACGAAATCCCAGCCCAGGTTGAAGGTGTTGTAGGCGATGATCTTAACGCCCTTTTCCGAGGCGCGCCGCAGCGCCTGCTCGGAACCCTTCGGGCTGATCGGCGAGATCACGATCGCCTTGACGCCACGGGTGACGTAGGTGTCGACCAGCGACTGCTCCTTCTCGGGCTTCGAATCGGAGTTGGCAAGGAGCAGCTCGACGCCGGATTTCTTGGCGGCGGACTTCATGCCGGACTCGATGCCGTTGAAGAACTGGTCCTGCTGGAAGACGATGCCGGCGATCTGCTTGTCGTCCGCCTTGGCGGCCCCTCCGAAGGCGATGGCCGTGGCAAGTGCGGCCGAGGCAAGCATGAGATCACGACGATTCATGGTTTCTCTCCCTGTTTCCACGTCGCGACGCTGCGCGCGTGGTTTTGTTGATCTTTCATCCAACAACGCACTTACGAACCGTCGGAACGTCCGAACGGGATTTGCAGAATCAGCCCACCATCGACTGTCAGGGTGTGGCCGGTGACGTAGGCGGCATCCGCCGACGCCAGGAACGCGAAAGCGCCGGCGACCTCCTCCGGCGTCGCGACGCGACCGATCGGGATCGTCGCGTTGGCGCGCGCCCGCTCCCTTGGCTCGGCAAGGCCCGGATTGAGTGGCGTGTCCGTGCCGCCCGGCGCCACGGCATTCACGCGGATGCCGCGTCCGGCATATTCGAGCGCCAGGGTCCGCGTCATGTTGCCGATCGCGCCCTTCGAGGCCGAATAGCTCAGGAATTCCGGCTTCGGCATCCACTCATGCACGGAGGTCGTGTTGATGATCGAGCCGGGCTGACCTCGCGCCAGCCAGTGCGCGATCGCCGCGCGCGAGCAGAGGAACGTGCCGCGCATGTTGACGCCGATTACGCGCTCGAAGGTCTCGAGGCTCACCTCGTGCGTCGGGGTCTGGATTTGGATGCCGGCATTGTTGACGAGGACATCCAGCCCGCCGAGCCCGGCGATCGCCTCAGCGACCAGACGATCGGCGGAAGCCTCGTCGGAGACATCGCCCGCTACCACCAGATGCGGACCGATGGCGGCCGCCGGCATCGCCGCGACCCTGGCGACGAAGGCGGGGTCGGCATGACGGTCGTTCAGAGCGACGCGCGCGCCCTCCTCGGCGAAGCGCCCGGCAACGGCGCGGCCGATACCCTGCGCCGCGCCAGTGACGAGAACGCGAAGCCCCCGAAGCCCCCGCATCTCAGCGCCGCCCCGACCGGGTGGTCGGCCAGCCCGTGATGCCGGCACGCCTGTCGCAGGCGCTTTTGCCGCCGGCGGCACAGCCGGCGGCATCCGTCATGAGCTCCATTCGGCACCCTCTCGCGTCTCTGCGGGGCCGATTGGCTCGGCCTCCTTCGTGAACCGATCCGGAGAGGCCCGATGAAGCTTTGGCGCGATCATCTGACTTCAGATAGGTTCATATTTGAACCAAAGCAATTCTGATATGAAGTCTATGGTCAAGTCGAAGCGGCGGTCAAGGCTCGCCGATGGTGCAGCGCGGCCGGCGCGACGCGGGAAGACGCGGAACGGAAAGACTCGGGATCGACCGCCGAATGGGGCCCGCGAACGGGCGTGGCGAAGCGCGGCGGACCGCCCGAGCGGAAGCCGTGTGCCCGGAGCAAGGGGTGGAGGGACGTGTATCCTTGGCGGGCAATCTCCCGGTGGCGCGGAATTGGCGCGAGAGCACATCGAATAGCTGGATCAATGCGGCTGGAAGCGGGTAGCCGCCGCAATCGTCCTGATCCGTGCAAATAAGGGCGGGCACGCCGGCCTCTTTCCCGGAGGTTGCCGTTCTTCACGGCATCCTGCTCGCCGTCATTCAGGCGCCGCTTGTTTCGCGTCTTGCCGATTTTTGCGCCATCGCAACTGCCACCCGACCAATCCAATGCCCTTCTCAGACCAAGCGTCACCGGGCCGTGAACCTGCTCAACTTCGGTCCCTCTGGTGGGCGCCACGTTCCGTCAAGGACGCGCTTCCATACAAAGAGCCCTGCTATTGGTCGAACCGGCCAGGGCTCAACGACCAGAGAGGTTCGAACGAACCTACGCCGTGTACCAAAGCACCCTCCTGAAAATTCGATGACTGACGCGGCGGAGCCTCTTCCTTGGCGAGGCGCTGCCAGGACGAGATGGCTCTCGATCCTCTTGCCAATCTCCTCGACGATGGGAATCGAGCTGCCCGCCGCTCAGCGCGTAACGGGCGACGCAATGACGCGCTGTCCAAAGAGTTCGCCAAGTAGCTGGCCTCCATGGATTGATCGCGCGTTCGCGGTTGAAGCAAGTAAGCGCGCTGTTGCCTGATCAAACCGTCAATCAGCAGCAGGTCTTCGGTGAGTTCATGCCTCACAGATCACGTCGCAGGCCCTGGCCCATCGGTTGAGCCGACCCGATCTGGTCGTCGACGGTACGCATGGCCTGGACAGATCCGCGCCAGGTCCCATGGCCGCTGGCTGGAAATTTAAGCTCGTCTGCTTGGCTGGGCCGTCTGACACAGGTCGCCGCTCAGCCGGCCCCTCGATGATGAGCCCACATGACCAGCTACTCCGCCCTGCTCAACCGCCGATGAAGCGTCTAGAGGCCTGGAATCGCAACCGTCAGTGGAACGTCCAAGGGGAATAGAACACCATCATCGCCACCGTCGGCCTTCCACATGATCATGCCGAATTCGGCCGGCTTGTCGAACACCGTCAGGCCGGCGTGCCAGACGTTTCGCCCGATGCAGATCGCCTGCTCAGGGCCGGCGACGAAGGCGCGCGCGCCGGAGAGGTCGGGGGAACCGTCAGCCGATGTGGGCGCGACCAAGACCAGCCAGCGCCCTGCCCGGATCGGCAGAAAACTCTGCGTTGAATGGGGGTGGCGCTCCAGCGCGGCAATGCTGACGGAGCCTCCATCTACGGGATCTGGGCAAAGAATGGTGAAAGCGTGGTGGCCCGGCACGTCGCCGATCTCGAGGACGGGCGCGAAGACCGCCGCCTTGCGCTCGGCTGCGGCCAGAACGGTCACATAGGGTGCGATCGCCTCGGCCGTCAGCTCTTGAGCAATCAGATTGCAGGTCATGGCAGTGTCCGGTTGGTTAAGGCGCTTGATGTCGCCGTGGAGACACGCCGGCGCCAGGGTCGCCTGGAGGAGCGGCCGACTAGCTGTTGAAGAGGCAGGCGCTGGCTTGGTTGGGGGCGACGGTCTGGAGCGGCGGCACGTTCAGCGCACAGGCCTCCACGGCCATGGGGCAGCGGGTTCGAAAAACACAGCCAGAAGGCGGATTGGCCGGGCTGGGGATGTCGCCGGTCAGGACCTGACGATGCCCGGCGCGGCCCGGTTCGGGAACCGCCGACAGCAAGGCGCGGGTATAGGGGTGGCGTGGTCGCGCATAGAGTTCCTCGGCCGGAGCGATTTCCATGATGCGGCCGAGATAAAGCACGATCACGGTGTCGCAGATGTATTCGACGATCGCGAGGTCATGCGAGATGAAGAGCATGCTGAGCCCGAGCTTCAGCTGCAGATCGCGCATGAGATTGATGACCTGCGCCTGAATCGAGACATCCAGCGCCGAAACGGGTTCATCGGCGACGATGAGTTCGGGACGTAGCGCCAGCGCGCGGGCAATACCGATACGCTGGCGCTGTCCGCCCGAGAATTCGTGGGCGTAGCGGTCGAAGGCATCGGCGGGCAGGTCCACCGCGGCCAGCGCTTCGCGGGCACGGGCGATGCGCTCCTTGCGCGAGCCGATGCGCTGGATGTCGAGCCCCTCCATCAGGATCTGGCCAATGCTCATGCGCGGCGACAGGCTGGCGAACGGGTCCTGGAAAATATACTGCATGCGCGATCGCGCCCGCCGCATGGCGGCCGGCGAGAGCTTCAGCAAATCCTCGCCGTCAAATCGGACCTCGCCGGAGGTAGGTTCGATCAGCCGCAGAATCGAGCGGCCGATGGTCGTCTTACCCGAACCGGATTCCCCGACCAGTCCGACGACCTTGCCGCGAGGCAAGTCGAAGGAAATGTCTTCGAGCGCGCGCACGACAGGGCCGCGCGAGAAGGAAGATGGCGGGAAGTGCTTGGTCAGGCCACGGACGGAAAGCAGATTGTCGGTCATGCGGCGATCTCCTGCCAGCGGATGCAGCGGCTCTGCTGGCTCGTGCCGGTGCCGAAGAGAGGCGGCACCTCTGTGCGGCAGGCGTCGATCGCATGCGGGCAGCGCGGCGCGAAGGAACAGCCTGGCGGCAGGTTGGCAAGGCTGGGAACCGAGCCCGGGATCGTCGGCAGCGGTGTTCCGGAATGCTTGAGCTGCGTCGCCTGCCCCAGCCGTGGCACCGAACGCATCAGCCCCTGCGTGTACGGGTGCGAAGGCCTGGCGAACACATCCGAGACCCTGCCGGTCTCGACGATGCGGCCGGCATACATCACCGCCACCTTGTCGGCGATCTGTGACACGACACCGAGATTGTGGGTGACGAAGAGCATGGCCATGCCATGCTTTTCCTGCAGGCTCTTCAGAAGGTCGAGAATCTGCGCCTGGATGGTCACGTCCAGCGCGGTGGTCGGCTCATCCGCGATCAGCAGCGCCGGCTCGCAGGAGAGAGCCATGGCGATTGTGGCGCGCTGCCGCATGCCGCCGGACAGCTCATGCGGATACTGCGTGGCACGACGGGCCGGATCGGGAATGCCGACCTCGGCCAGCAGCCGGACAGCCTCCGTCATGGCATCCCGCTTCGAGAGGCCACGGTGAATGCGGATCGGTTCGGCGATCTGGTTACCGATCGTGTAGACCGGGTTCAGGCTGGTCATCGGCTCCTGGAAGACCATGGCCACGTCGTTGCCGCGCAGACGACGCATGCTCTCGGCATCCAGCTTGGCCAGATCGCTTGTGACCCCCGTCTTCGCCTTCAGCAGGATGCTGCCGCCAGCGACCCTGCCGATCTTTTTCGGCAGCAACCCCATGATCGAAAGGCTGGTGACCGACTTGCCCGAGCCGGATTCCCCGACGAGAGCAAAGGTCTCGCCAGCCCCGATCTGGAGATCGAGCCCGTGCACGGCTGCGATGTCCCTGCCACCAATGCGGAAAACAGTACGCAGGCCCTGGATGTCCAGCACGGGCTCGGTCATGTCAGTTGAGGCCTGCCTGCTTGACGATCGCGGCGATCGCGGCGTTCTCGGCCTCGTTGAAACGACGCTGCGGGCGCGCCATCAGCGGGGTCGAGATGATGCCCAACTGGTGCATTGCGGTCTTGAAGGCACCGACACCGGCCGCGCCGGGGCTGGTGCGCGGCTGCGACACCCAGACCATCTCGAAGAGCCGGCAGAGGCGCTCCTGCTCCACTCGGGCGGCGGCCCAATCCCCGGCCTGGCAGAGGTTCCAGAGCTTCACATAGCCATGCGGATCCACATTGCCGAGGCCGGGAACCACGCCGTGGGCCCCCATCAACAGCACGTTGTCGACGACGATCTCCGAGCCGGTCATCAGGAAGAAATCGGGCTTGTCGGCAAGATCAAGCAGGCAGAAACGGAAGTTGCCGTCATCGCCGCTAGAATCCTTGAGACCGGCAATGGCGCCTTCGCGGGCCAGGCTGACCGTGGTTTCGCGGGCGAGCTTCATGCCGACGCAAACCGGGATGTCATAGGCAACGACCGGGATGTCGATGGCGTCGGCGACATAGCGGAAATGGTCGCCGATCTCGCCCTGGCTGGTACGGGCATAGTAGGGAGCGGTCACGACCACCGCGTCGACGCCAGCCTTCTGCGCGATCCTGGCATTGGCGATGGTGCGCTCGGTCGCCTGGTCGATGCAGCCGGCAAAGACCGGCACGCGGCCATTGGCGATCTTGAGGGTATGCTCGATGATCTTCTGCCGGGTGGCTTCGTCATGGAACACCACTTCGCCGCTCGAACCGAGAGCGAAGAGGCCATGCACCCCGCCATCAATGAGGTGCTCGATGACCCGCGTCAGCGACGCGAAATCGACCCCATAGTCTTCCGTCAGCGGGGTCACCACCGGCGGAATCACACCCCTGAACGTCGTCATTTTAGGCCCTTCAGCTAGTTGAGGGACGAGCGCGGATCGAACGCATCGCGCAACCCGTCACCGAGGAAATTGATGGCAAGCACCGCCAGCACCAGCGCCCCACCGGGGAACATCCACTGCCAGGGATATTGTTCGAGAACGACCGTGGAACGCGCCGTGTTGAGCATGTTGCCCCAGCTCGCTTCCGGCGGCGGGATACCCATGCCGAGGAAGCTCAGTCCGGCCTCGAGCAGGATCGCATTGGCGATCTGCAGCGTGGCGTAGACCACCAGGATATCGATGCAGTTGGGCAGGCCGTGCCGCAGCAGCAGATGCGGCATCCGGGCGCCCATCCCGCGGGACGCGATGACGAAGTCTCGATTGCGCAGCTCGATGAGACGCGCGCGCACCATGCGGGACAGCACCGGCCAGGAAAGCAACGAGATAACCAGAATGGTGGGCAGGATTCCGGTTCCGGCGATCGAAGCCAGCACCAGCAGGAAGATCACGGGCGGCAGCGTCATGGCGATATCCACGAAGCGCATCGTGACGCTGTCGACGATCCTGCCGCCGAAGCTCGAAATGGCGCCGACGAGGAATCCGATGATCAAAGAG
>JAEWAD010000342.1 GCA_023391905.1 Pseudomonadota bacterium
GCCGCCACCACCGAGGCGCCGGAGCGCGACACGCCGGGGACCATGGCGAGGCACTGTGCCAGGCCGATGCCGAAATAGACGCCGAGCGGGAAATGCGTTGCGTCGTGGTAGCGGGGCTTGAGATCGAGCCGGTCGACGACCAGCAGCACGAAGCCGCCGAGGATCAGCATGAAGCAGATCAGCATCGGCGTCTCGAACAGAACCTGCTTGATGAAGCCGTGCGCCATCACGCCGATGACGACGGCGGGCAGGAAGGCGAGCAGGATGCCGGCGACGAAGCGGCGCGTCGCCGGGTCGCTGGGAAGATCGCGCAGCATCTTAACCAGTCGTCCGGAATAGACCGTCAGAATGGCTAGGATAGCGCCGAGCTGGATCAGCACCTCGAAGGCCCGGCCAGGGCTGTCGAAGCCGAGAAAGTGTCCGGCGAGCAGCAGATGTCCGGTGGAGGAGACAGGAATGAATTCGGTCAGGCCTTCGATCAGGCCGAGGACGAGCGCGTTCAGCAGGCTGTGGAGATCCATCATCGCTCCCAGGCGCGGGGTGGGCGGTCGAAAGCCGCGAATCGGCTTGATACTCGCCACAATCGGGGCCTATATGCGGGCGCTGACGCCGTTCCCGCAATCGCCTTTGCCGCGGCAGAATCGCTTCACGCCCTCATTTCTCGATCTGCCATAGCCGATGCCGTTTCTTCATCATCACTCGTTTTCTGCCGCCTCGCGTTACGCCCGTCTCGTGCTCTCCGAGTATGACGAGATGGTCGAACTCGTCGAAGAGAAGCCGTGGGTGCGAAACGCCGAGCTTCTGGCCCTGAACCCGGCCGGCACGCTGCCGATCTTCGTCGACGACAATGAGGCGGTGGTGGCCGGCGGATCGGTGATCGCCGAATATCTGGTCGAGACCAAGGGCGCCCGCATGGGCGAGGTCCGCCTGATGCCGGAGCACGCCGCCGACCGCGCCGAGGTGCGCCGCCTGGTCGACTGGTTCGCTGGCAAGCTGAACGGCGAAGTCACGAGCTACCTGGTCAACGAGAAGATCTACAAGCGGCAGATGAAGGCGGGCGAGGGCAACACGTCGCCCGATCCGGCCGCGATCCGCGCGGCGCGCGCCAATGTGCGCTATCATATCCAGTATATTGGCTATCTGGCGGCGCGGCGAAACTGGCTGGCCGGGCGCGAGTTGACGCTCGCCGATTTCGCCGCCGCCGCCGAGATCTCCTGCATCGACTATCTCGGTGAGGTGCCATGGGAGGCGGACGAGGCGGCGAAGGCCTGGTATGCGCGGGTGAAGTCGCGGCCGTCCTTCCGGCCGCTGCTGAGCGACGCGGTGCGGGGCATCCCGCCGGCGGCGCATTACGCCGACCTGGACTTCTGAGCACGCTGACACCCAATTCGCTGACACCGAAGCAGCTGGCGGCCGAGAAGGCACGGCTCGTCGCCGACGCCCGCGCCGAGGGCTTCGACGTCATTCGCATCGCCGCGCCCGACGCCATCCCGCTCGCGCCGGAACGGCTCGCCGCCTTCCTGGCCGAGGGCCACCACGGCAGCATGGCGTGGATGGCGGAGACGGCCGAGCGCCGCGCCGACCCGCGCGTGCTCTGGGCGGATGTCCGTTCCGTGGTCATGCTCGGCATGAATTACGGCCCCGATCAGGATCCGCGGCTCCTGGCCGCCGAGCGCGAGCGCGGCAACATCTCCGTCTATGCGCGGAACCGCGACTATCACGACATCATCAAGGGCAAGCTGAAGCTTCTCGCCGGCCGGCTCGCCTCGCGCACCGGCGCCGAGGTCAAGGTCTTCGTCGATACCGCGCCGGTGATGGAGAAGCCGCTCGCCGCCGCCGCCGGTCTCGGCTGGCAGGGCAAGCACACCAATCTCGTCTCGCGCGAGTTCGGCTCCTGGCTGTTCCTCGGTTCGATCTTCACGGCGCTCGACCTGCCCGTCGACGCGCCCGAGCGCGACCATTGCGGCAAGTGCCGCGCCTGCCTCGACGCCTGTCCGACAAACGCCTTTCCGGCGCCCTACCGGATCGACGCGCGGCGCTGCATCTCCTATCTGACGATCGAGAATTCAGGCCCGATCCCGCGCGAGTTTCGCACCGCGATGGGCAACCGTATCTATGGCTGCGACGATTGCCTCGCCGCCTGCCCGTGGAACAAGTTCGCCCGCGCCGCGTCCGAGATGAAGCTGAAGCCGCGGCCCGAGCTGGAGCGGCCGGCGCTCGCCGATCTCGCCGCGCTCGACGACGCGGGGTTCCGCGCCTTCTTCGCCGGCTCGCCGGTCAAGCGCATCGGCCGCGACCGCTTCGTGCGCAACGTGCTGGTGGCGATCGGAAATTCGGAGGACCCGGCGCTGCTGCCGGCGGTGCGAACCCTGCTCGAAGACCCTGAGCCGGTCGTCCGGGGCGCGGCGGTCTGGGCGCTGTCGCGGCTCGCGCCGGACGAGTTCGAGGCGCTGCGGATGGCCGCGCAGGCGGCCGAGAGTGACGTGATGGTGCGGGAGGAGTGGGCGGGTCAGCCAGCGCGCTGAAGGCGCCGTGACGGAGCCGGGACGGCGTGGCCCAGATCCTCGGCGGCCTCGATCCAGCTGGCGATCGCATCCTGGACGTTCGAGACGGCCTCTTCGGGAGTTGCCCCGTCG
The DNA here is from genome assembly GCA_023391905.1 of Pseudomonadota bacterium. Taxonomy (GTDB): domain Bacteria; phylum Pseudomonadota; class Alphaproteobacteria; order Rhizobiales; family Kaistiaceae; genus Kaistia. The sequence continues at coordinate 2,637 of JAEWAD010000342.1, forward strand.
CTCATGCAGCCCGGCAGGTCGGGCACGGTCGCCACGAAGCCGCCGCCATCCTCGGGCGAAAGCGGTTCGACGACGATCGGATAGCGAAGTGCACTCATCGGAGCTGCCTCACGCGGTCCACCAGCGAGACCAGATGCCTGATATATACGGGCTTGATCGGCCGCTTGAAAGGAATGGTCAGCTTTTCGGCGATGCCGGCGTGGGCAATCTTGTAGTGCGAACCGCCGCCGCGCGGCGGCTCGCAGAGAATGCCGAACTCATGGCAGAGCGCCTCGACGTCGCCAATCGTCCAGTTTGCGGCTGGATTGTCGCGCATGCGCTCCAGCCGCTTGCTCATGTTCAGCCCTTCAGGACCTTCTTCTCCGCCACCGTGGTGTCGGCGTTCAGGCGGTAGACGATCGGCACGCCGGTCTCGAGCTCGCCCTCGAGGATCTCGGCCGGCGTCAGGCCTTCCAGCGCCATGATCAGGGCGCGCAGCGAATTGCCGTGCGCCGCCACCAGCACCTTCTCGCCGCGCATCACCGGCGGCAGGATGTTGAAGATGTAGTAGGGCCAGACACGGGCGCCGGTGTCCTTGAGCGACTCGCCGCCGGGCGGCGGCACGTCATAGGAACGGCGCCAGATCTTGACCTGCTCCTCGCCCCACTTGGCGCGGGCGTCGTCCTTGTTGAGGCCCGAGAGGTCGCCATAGTCGCGCTCGTTCAGGGCCTGGTCGCGGATCGTCGTCAGGTCGTCCTGGCCGAGTTCGCCGAGGATCAGCTTCAGCGTGTTCTGCGCCCGGCTGAGTTCCGAGGTGAAGGCGACGCCGAAGGAGAGGTCGAGCGCCTTGAGCCGCTTGCCGGCGGCGGTCGCCTCGGCGACGCCCTGCTCGGTTAGCGCCGGGTCGCGCCAGCCGGTGAACAGGTTCTTGAGATTCCACTCACTCTGGCCATGGCGCACCAGCACGAGAAGGCGATCCATACGGAAGGCTCCTTTTTCAGATCAGTCGGTGAAGCCGAGCACGTCGGCCATGGAATAGCGGCCCGGCTTGCGGCCGTGGGCCCAGAGCGCCGCCTTGACGGCGCCGCGGGCGAAGAGGGCGCGGTCCGAGGCGTGATGGGAAAGCGTGATCATCTCGCCCTCGCCGGCGAGCATGACGGAATGGTCGCCGATGACGCTGCCGCCGCGCAAGGTGGCGAAGCCGATCGAGCCGCGCTCGCGCGGCCCGGTGATGCCGTCGCGGACGCGCACGGAATGCGAGGCGAGGTCGATGTCGCGGCCCTCGGCGGCGGCCTGGCCGAGCATCAGCGCGGTGCCCGAGGGCGCGTCGACCTTGTGGCGGTGGTGCATCTCCAGCACCTCGATGTCGAAATCCTCGTCGAGCGCCTTCGCCGCCTGGCGCACGAGCTGCGCCAGCAGGTTAACGCCGAGGCTCATATTGCCGGCCTGCACGATGACGGCATGCCGGGCGGCGGCGTCGATCGCCGCGTGGTCGTCGACGGAGAGGCCGGTGGTGCCGATGACGTGGACGATGCGGGCCTGGGCGGCGATCTCGGCGAAGGCGAGCGTCGCGGCCGGCATGGTGAAGTCGAGCACGCCCTGCGCCTTCGCGAAGACCGGCAGCGGGTCGTCCGTGAGGGCGACGCCGAGCGGCGGCAGGCCGGCGAGCACGCCGGCGTCCTGGCCGAGGAAGGGCGAACCCTCGCGCTCGATCGCGCCGACCACCGCGACGCCCTCGGTCTCGGCGACGACGCGGGTCAGCGTCCGGCCCATGCGGCCGGCGGCGCCGACGATGACGAGACCCATATCGGTCATGGCGTATTCCCCCGAAGTTCAGTGCGCATATAGCAGGCCCGTCGCCCGCGCGGGAAGGGGCGGCAGGCTAGATCGCCGAGGCCACCTCGATTTCGGACAGGATCGCCTTGGCGGCGGCCTTCGGGTCGGCCGCCTCGATGATCGGCCGGGCCACGACCAGGTGGTCGGCGCCCGCCTTGATCGCCGCGGCCGGCGTCGCGATGCGCTTCTGGTCGCCGACGATCGAGCCGGCGGGGCGGATGCCGGGGGTAACGATCGCCATGCCGGCGCCGACGCCGGCGCGCATCGCGCCGGCTTCCTCGGGCGAGCAGACGATGCCGTCCATGCCGGCGGCGCGGGCGTCGGCGGCGCGGCGGGCGACCAGCTCGGCCGGGTTCGTCGCATAGCCGGCGGCGGCGAGGTCGGACTCGTCCATCGAGGTCAGCACGGTGACGGCGAGCAGGCGCAGATCGCTCGTGCCCTTGCCCTGGACGGCGGCGCGCATCGCCTTCGGATAGGCGTGGATGGTGCAGAAGTGCATGCCGAGCTTGGCGATGTTCTGCACGGCATGCTCGACGGTGTTGTCGATGTCGAGCAGCTTGACGTCGAGGAAGACCTTCTTGCCCTGGCCGACGAGCCGTTCGGCGAAGGCGAGGCCGCCGGCGAAGCAGAGCTGCAGGCCGACCTTGTAGAACGTGACGGTGTCGCCGAGCGTCGCGACCATTTCCTCGGCCGCGTCGACGGTGGGGACGTCGAGGCCGACGATCAGGCGGTCGCGAATGTCGAGCAGGGGCATGGTCGAGCCTCGTGGTTCGGCCGCGGGGCGGCGTGTCGTATGAATTCGCGCGCGAAGGCGCGCAGGGCAAGGACTGGCGGCGATTTCCTGGCCGGGGAGGGACCGCGGGCGGTTCGAGTCTGCGGATTCCGGCAGGCGGGGCGGATCAGTGGGCCCGTCTATAGACCCAGACGCGCGCCGGCGGAACGTTCTTCATCACCCAGCCGGTATGGGCGGTCGAGAAGAGGCTTGGATCGGGCGTGATGGGGGAGGCGAGGCCGTAGGAGAACTGGATGAAGGGCTGGCCGGGCGCGAGCCTGGCGAAGGCCGCCTGGATCAGGGCGCTGCGTCGCGCCGGCGGCTGGGTCAGGAGCGGCAGGCTGGAGATGACGGCGCTGACCGGACCGGACACACACCCAGCGAGTGTCCGCTCCAGCGCATAGGCATCGCCCTCGATGATTTTCACCCCCGCGAAGCGTTGTTCGAGCAGGCGGCAGAAATCGGGGCTGTATTCGATCGAGACGATCCGCTCCGGCGCGACGCCGCGCTCGATCAGGGCCTGCGTGACGACGCCGGTGCCGGGACCGAGCTCGATCACCGGCAGGCTGTCGTCCGGGTCCACGAAGCTCGCCATCAGCTTGGTCAGGGCCTTGCCCGAGGGGCTGACCGCGCCCATCGAGAGCGGCTTCTCAATCCAGCTCCGAAAGAAGCGGACCTCGTCGGCAACACGCGCTTTCAGCTTTCGCTTCTGGATTGAGGACATGGAAGACCCGAATCGTTGTGTGGCCGAACTATGCGCGCTTCATCGCGGCAATCCTGTGACGCCTATCGTGTCAGCCGCCGCCGAAAAAGTCTCGGATTCGGGCGAAGAATCCAGCGGATTCCGGGTTGGTTTCTTCCGAGGAGGCCTTCTCGAATTCCTCGAGCAGCTCGCGCTGGCGCCGTGACAGGTTGCGCGGCGTCTCGACGACGACCTGGATGTACATGTCGCCCATCTGGCTCGAGCGCAGCACCGGCATGCCCTTGCTCTTCAGGCGGAACTGCTTGCCGGTCTGGGTGCCTTCCGGAACCTTGACCCGGGTCTTGCCGCCATCGACCGTCGGCACGTCGAACTGGCCGCCGAGCGCCGCGGTGGTCAGCGAGATCGGCACGCGGCAGAAGATGTCGGCGCCCTCGCGCTGGAACAGGCTGTGCGGCTTGACCGACAGGAACAAGTAGAGGTCGCCGGCCGGGCCGCCGCGCAAGCCCGCCTCGCCCTCGCCGGACAGGCGGATGCGGGTGCCGTCCTCGATACCGGCGGGAATGTTGACGGAGAGCGTGCGTTCCTGGGTCGTGCGGCCGGAGCCGGCGCACTTGTCGCACGGATCGGAGATGATCTCGCCGCGTCCCTGGCAGGTCGGGCAGGTGCGCTCGATCGAGAAGAAGCCCTGGGCGGCACGCACGCGGCCGTGGCCGTCGCAGGTGGTGCAGACCTTGGGGTGCGAGCCGGGCTTGGCGCCGGTGCCGGAGCAGGCGTCGCAGGCGATCTTGGTCGGGACATGCACTTCCGCGGTCTTGCCGGAGAAGGCTTCCTCGAGGGTGATCTCCATGTTGTAGCGCAGGTCCGCGCCGCGCTCGCGCCCGCCGGAGCGCTGGCCGCCGCCGCGGCGGCCGCCGCCCATGAACTCGCCGAAGATGTCGTCGAAGATGTCCGACATCGACGAGGAGAAGTCGCCGGAGAAGCCTGGACCGCCGCCGCCATTCTCGAAGGCGGCATGACCGAAGCGGTCATAGGCGGCCCGCTTCTGCGGGTCCTTCAGCATCTCGTAGGCTTCGTTGATTTCCTTGAACTTGGCCTCGGCAGTGTGGTCGCCAGGGTTCTTGTCCGGGTGGTACTGCATCGCAAGCTTGCGGAAGGCGACCTTCAGGCCCTTGTCGTCGCAATCGCGCGCGACCCCCAGCAACTCGTAATAGTCAACTTTTGCCATGCAACGCCCGTGGTGAAAGCGAGCCGAAACTCAAGAGTAGAGACACAACGGTGTCGTGCCGTGATAGAGGCCCCGCGCGGGGGGG
>JAEWAD010000347.1 GCA_023391905.1 Pseudomonadota bacterium
GCGCCGAGCCGACGACGATGCCGCTCGACAGCGTCACCAGCGGCGTGCAGCCGAGATTGGTGAGCGCGAAGCCCGTCACCAGCGCGGCGAGCCCGAAGCTGCCGCCGACCTGCATGATCGTCACGAGGCCGATCGCCGAGACGACGAGTCCGCAGGCGATCAGCGGCGCGGGACGGACGCGTTGCGCGATGAGTGGCGCCAGCAGGAAGCCGGCCACGGAGGCCGCGACGCCCGGCATCAGCCAAAGTCCCGCCCGCAGCGGCGACAGGCCGAGGACGAGCTGCAGGTACTGGCTGATGAACAGCATGATCGCGCCGGTCATGGTGATGCCGAACATGCTGCCGACGGCGGTGGCGAAGGCGCGGTTGGAGAAGAGGCGCATGTCGAGCAGCGGGTCGGCGAGCCGGCGCTGCCGGACGACGAAGGCGATCCCGAAGCCGATGCCGACCAGGGCAGAGACGATCGGCACGGCGGACGGGCCGTTCTTGGCGATCTCCTTCAGCCCGAAGATGACCGGCAGGATGGCGAGCAGTGACAGCGCCACGCTGGCGAGGTCGAGACGACCGGCATTCGTGTCGCGATATTCCGGCAGCAGCGACGGCGCGGTCGCGAGCAGCAGCAGCATCGCCGGCACGCCGAGCAGGAACACCGAGCCCCACCAGAAATGCTCCAGCATCAGCCCGCCGACGAGCGGGCCGACCGTCATGCCGGACATGAAGCAGACCATCCAGATCGAGATGGCGAAGGCGCGCTGGCCGGCGTCGCGGAACATGTTGGTGATGAGCGCGAGGATGGAGGGTGCGATCGTCGCGCCGGCGATCCCGAGCAGGGCGCGCGACAGGATCAGCGTCAGCGCGGTCGGCGAGAAGGCGGCGAGAACAGAGGCGATGCCGAAGCCGGCGCCGCCGATCATCAGGAGCTTGCGCCGGCCGATGCGGTCGCCGAGCGTGCCCATGGTGATCATGAAGCCGGCCAGCATGAAGCCGTAGATGTCCATGATCCAGAGCTGCTGGGCGCTGTCGGCGCCGAGGCTTTCGCTGATATGCGGCAGCGCCAGGATCACCACGGAGACGTCGATCGAGACGAGCAGCGTCGGCAGCGCCAGCACGGCGAGGCCGATCCATTCCCGGAGGCCGGCCTTCGGGCCGGCGGCATGCAGTCCGTCATCCATCCGGTGGTCCTCCTGCCGGATTGCGCGGCCGCGCCCGTCAGGCGCCAGCCGCCTCGCGTTCCAGGACCTTGCCGAGCTGGTCGAGCAGCCAGTTGGTGCCCTGCTCGCGATCCTGGGGATTGTCGAGTCCGTCGAGGAAGGCGCCATATTCGGTCAGCACCAGCCGCGTTCCACCCGCCTCCGGCCGGAACTCAACCGTCGCCAGCGACACCGAGATGCGCTGGTCGTCGAGGTGCATGTCGTAGGAATAGACGATGCGTTCGTCGGGCACGATGTCCTGATAGGTCGCGTCGTAGCGATAGGTCTGGCCGGACGGGCCGCGACCCTCGCTGTGCTCGCGGCCGCCGACGCGAAAGTCCAGCTGAAGCGGTGCGCTGCCATCGTCCGGCGCGCCGAACCATTGCGATTTTCCTTCCGCAGAGGCGAAGGCGGCGAAGGCCCGCGCCGGCGGGACTGGATAGAGCCGGCGCAGGGTGAAGCTCGCATGGGTGGCCGATCTCTTGACCATGATGGTCCTCCTCCCCGATGGCGCTGTCAGGCTTCGGCCGTCTGGCGGATCAGTTCGGCACCGAGCTGGTCGAGCAGGATGCCGCTGCCGTGCTCGCGGGCGCCCGCATCGTCGTAGCCGTCGAGATAGGCGCCGTATTCGGTGAAGACGAGGCGTGTTCCGGCGCCTGCCGCCTTGAACTCGATCGTCGTCAGCGACACCGAGATGCGCATGTCGTCGAGATGCATGTCGTAGGTGTAGACGATGCGTTCGTTCGGGACGATGTCCTGGTAGCGGCTGTCAAAGGCGTGAACGGGTCCGCCCTTCGGGCCGCCGATGCTGACCTCGCGGCCGCCGACGCGGAAATCCATGGAGACCTCGCCCTTCTCCCATTCGTCCGGCGCGCCGAACCAGCGGGCCTTGATCCTGGGATCGGCGAAGGCGGCGAACACGCGCGCTGGCGGCACCGGATAGGTCCGCTCGATGACGAAGCTGGCGTGGGTGACGGATCGTTGGCTCATGGTTCACTCCTCCGGTTTGGTGCCGGTGTCTGGTTGTCCCCCGGCGCCATCCTCCGGCATGGCCAGAAAGGCACCGAGGCGGTCGAGGCGCTGCACCCAGAGGGTCCGGCGGGCATTGACCCAGGCCTCCACCGTTTGCAGCGCGTCCGGTTCGATCGCGCAGGTTCGGACCCGGCCGATCTTCTCGCTGCGCACCAGTCCGCTCGCCTCCAGCACCTGCAGGTGCTGGATCACGGCCGGTAGCGACATGGCGAGCGGTTTGGCCAGTTCGCTGACGGAAGTCGGCCCGCGCGACAGGCGCTCGACCATCTGGCGGCGCGTCGGATCGGCCAGCGCCTGGAACATCAGATCGAGGGCTTCGGATTGGTTAAGCATTCACTTAAGTATCAGGGCGCGCCGAACCTGTCAACGAAACGTCGGGGACCGTTGCGTCAGGCGGCTGTCAGGGCTTGAAGGTGCCGGAAAAGCCGGAGATGGCGAGCGGGTTGTCGGCGATCGTCGCGGCGTCGGCTGTGTCGCTCTGCGGCAGGTCGGAGAAGGCGCCGACGATGGCGCGTTCCGCCGCCTCGGGGAGGTCGCGCACGATCAGCACCAGTCGCGAGCGCTGGTCGTCGCTCGGCCAGGCCGGCAGGCGGACGGGCGGATGGAAGATGGTCTGGGCCGCCTGGATGACGAGCGGCCGATCCGGCGCGTCGGCGGTGGCGACCAGGCCCTTCAGGCGCAGCAGGCTGGCGCCATGCTCGCGCACGAGGCGGTCGAGGTAATCCTCGAGCGCGGGACGAGCGATCGGCGTCGTCCGCGTCGCGGAGAAGGAGCGGATGCGGTCGTCGTGCCGGTTGACGTCGTGCGCATGCTGGTGCCGGTGCGACGCATCGTGGTGATGGTGATCGGGATGGTCGTGACCGTGATGATGATGATGATGGTGGTGGTGGTCATCATCATGGGCCTCGGCGGCCAGCCATTCCGCCACGTCGGCGATCTTGCCTTCCGTCGAGAAGGGCTGGGTGTCGAACAGGAAACGCGGTTCCGTCTCGCCGCCGGCGGCGTCGAGGATGCGTGCGCCGGGGTTCAAGGCGTGGATCCGCGCCACGATGTCCGGGTCGGCACCGACGAGGTCGGTCTTGGTCAGCACGATGCGGTCGGCAACGGCGATCTGCCTCGCCGCCTCCTCTGACATGTCGAGGGTCTGACCGCCGTTCACGGCGTCGACGACGGTGACGACGCCGTCGAGGCGGTAGCGCAGCGAGAGATAGGGGTGCAGCAGCACACTCTGCAGAACGGGCGCCGGATCGGCGAGGCCGGTCGTCTCGATCACGACGCGGTCGAGCCGGTCGATGCGATGGTTGTCGCGGGCGCGGAGCAGGTTTTCCAGCGTCGTCACCAGCTCGCCGCGGATGGTGCAGCAGAGGCAGCCCGAGGAAAGCTCGATGATGCCGTCCTCTGATTCGCCGACGAGCAGATGATCGAGCCCGATCTCGCCGAATTCGTTGACGATGACCGCCGTGCCGGCCAGCGCCGGGTCCTTCAGCAGCCGGTTCAGCAGCGTCGTCTTGCCGGCGCCGAGGAAGCCGGTCAGCACGGTGAGTGGAATCGGCTTCGGGCGCTGGCGCGCCTGCGGGCGTTCAGCGGGCTCGCTCATGATGTTGCCGTCCGGGTCTACTGGGTGATCGCGAGCGCCGAATCCGGCAGCGGTGCGACGTCGGTCGAGTCGAACGGCACGCCGACCTCGATCTTCGGCTTCGCCGCCGGCTTGGCGGGCGCCTTCTCCGTCGCCTTGGCCTTGACCGGCTTCTCGCGCGGCGTCGGCTTGGCGGCGGTCTTCTTGTCGCCGTCCTTCTTCTTCGCCGTCGCCTTGCCGCCCTTCTTCTTGGCGGCCTTGGCCGCGGCCGCTGCCTCGGCGGCCGCGATCTCCTCGGCCTCGGCCTCCTGCGGCGTCAGGAACGAGCCGTCCGGCTTGCGGACGCCGAGGATCGAGACGACGACCGGCTCCATCAGCTGGACGCGCGGCTGCAGCGCGCTCGGCAGGGCGGCGTTCTGGCCGCCATCGGCCTCGTGCTCGCCACGGTCCTTCCGGCCGCAGATGTCCTGGCGCATGTTGATCGCCTCGGGAACGGGCGAATTGCCCTTGTAGCTCGCCAGCGACGGCCGCGCGCCGGTCAGCGCGAGGCTGCCGAAGCTCTGGTTCATCAGGCGCGCCGCCAGCTCGGCGCGGTCCTTGCCGTTGGGCGCACCGAGCACGACGGCGGCGAGCGTCTTGTTGCCGCGCGAGGCCGTCGCCACGACGTTGAAGCCGGAGGCGCAGATGAAGCCGGTCTTCATGCCGCTGGAGCCGGGATAGCGCTCGAGCAGCGTGTTGGCGGATTTGAGCACGCGGTTGCCGGAGCGGATCGCGGTGATGCCGTAGAGCTCGCGGCGCTCGGGAAACTCGGTCCAGAGCGCGCGGGCGAGCACGGCGAGATCGCGGGCGGTGGTGTACTGGCCTTCGCCGGGCAGGCCGTTCGGGTTGACGAAGCGGGTCGAGGTCATGCCGAGCCGGGCCGCCTCGGCGTTCATCATCGCGACGAAGCCTTCCTCGCTGCCGCCGACCGTCTCGGCGATCGCCATGGCGATGTCATTGGCCGAATGGACCATCATCATCTTCAGCGCATTGTCGAGATCGATGATGGTGCCGACGCGGAAGCCCATCTTGCTCGGCGCCTCGTTCAGCGCGTTGCGCGTGACGACGACCTGGCTCGACAACTTCAGGCGGCCGTCGCGCAGCGCCTTGAACACGACATAGGCGTTCATCAGCTTGGTGATCGAGGCGGGGTACCACATCTGGTGCGGGTTGCGCTCCGCCAGCACCTTGCCGCTGTCGAGATCGACGACGATGTAGGGCGTTTCGACCGCCGTCGCGGCGCTCGTGCCGATGCCGATCATCAGGAGCAGGGCGAATAGCCGGGCGATCGATCGGTTCACGAAATGCATGTCAGGCTTGTCCGTCTCGGGGGATCGCGAGGGCCGGCAGCACCGGCGCGTCGGTTCTGAATAACCGATCTCGGCGCCGCTTGGCAAAGCGACGGATTGGCTGAAACCGCGCAGTCGGGCGAAGCCCTTGGAATACGAAACGAAATTCCGGTTCGGTCGACCCATGGCGGGTTCGGCTCCGCGAGGCCGATATTTCGCATTTTTGATCAAGACTCAGTGCCGGCCGGGCCGGCCGGCCGATCAAACATGGCATTCCGTAGCGGAATGCTCTAGAACTCGCACGGGTCCTGGGGTCACGAAACGTGCTCCTCTGCGTTTGCCGGGATGGCGCGCCTGCCGCGCCTCCGGAAGCCGTGGAGCTTTCGAAGAGGCGCCGAAATGATCCGCGCAACCGCCGTACTTCCCGCCGGCTCCTGGAGTGGGGCTCCCGCCGACAGGGTTCTGCTCGACTTCGAGGCGCGTCATCGCCGTCGCGTCGCCATGTCGGCGAAGGGCGGCGTCTCCTTCCTGCTCGATCTGCCGGTCGCGACCCCGCTGCGGGATGGCGATGGCCTGCTGCTGGAGGACGGCCGCATCATCGCCGTCGAGGCCGCGCCCGAGCCGCTCGCCGAAATCAGCGCGCCGGATCCGGCGGCGTTCGCCCAGCTCGCCTGGTATCTCGGCACGCAGCAGATCCCGGCCCAGTTTCACGCCGCGCATCTGCGCATCCGCCGCGACCCGGTCGTCGAGGCGACGCTGGCCGAGCGCGGCATGCGGATCGTCGTCGTCGTGGCGCCCTTCGATCCGGAGGGGGACGCGTCGGGGCAGAACTGGCGCGGCGGTCACTCGCAGTCGCACGGCTTTGCCTACAGCCATGGGTTCCACCGGCATCCCGGCGCGCAGGAGCAGGGCGCGCAGGGTTTCGCCGAGGCGTTTGGCGATGCCTATGCGACGAGCCGGTCGCCGACGCATTCCTATTCCGCCGCTGGCAGCCATGCGCAGAGCCCGCCTGGCCGTGATCCGCGCGATCCGGAGCGCCGCCAGGCCGGCGAGCCTGGCGAAGCCGGCGATCGTCGGCCGGACTGAACTGTTCGGCGACTGCGATCCGGCTCGTGATTTTTTGCTGCAGCGCCGTTAAGCTGGAACTTCGCGTTGTAACCTGCGGAGTTCCGAATGCCGATCATCAACCGTCTGGCCGAGTATCAGGACGAAGTCGCTGCCTGGCGTCATGATCTGCATCGTCATCCGGAAATCCTCTACGAGGTGCACCGCACGGCGGAGAAGGTCGCGGAGCGCCTGGCCGAGTTCGGCGTCGACGAGGTGGTGACCGGTCTCGGCCGCACCGGCGTGGTCGGCGTCATCCGTGGCAAGCGCGGCACCGGCGGCCGCACCATCGGCCTGCGCGCCGACATGGACGCGCTGCCGCTGACCGAGGTGACCGGCAAGCCCTACGCTTCGACCGTGCCCGGCAAGATGCATGCCTGCGGCCATGACGGCCATACGGCGATGCTGCTCGGGGCGGCGAAATACCTGGCCGAGACGCGCAATTTCGACGGCACGGCGATCGTGATCTTCCAGCCCGCCGAGGAGGGCGGCGGTGGCGGCAAGGCGATGATCGACGATGGGCTGATGGAGCGCTTCGGCCTCGACGAGGTCTATGGCATGCACAACATGCCTGGGCTCGACATCGGCAAGTTCGCCATCCGGCCCGGCCCGATCATGGCGGCGACCGACGAGTTCAACCTCGTCATCACCGGACATGGCGCACACGCGGCCAAGCCGCATGCGAGCATCGATCCGATCGTCGTCGGCACGCAGCTCGTGCAGGCCCTGCAGACCATCGTCTCGCGCTCCGTGGATCCGCTTGAATCCGTGGTCGTGTCGGTGACCAAGTTCAATGCGGGCGAAGCGCACAACATCATCCCCGAGACCGCCAGCCTCGGCGGCACGGTGCGCACGCTGACGCCGGAGATGCGCGACCTGGCGGAAAAGCGCATCCGTGAGGTCGCCGCCGGCATCGGCGCCGTCTACGGCGCCAGCATCGCGGTCGAGTACGACCGCAACTATCCGGTGACGGTCAATCACGCCGACAACGCAACCTTCGCGGCCGATGTCGCGGCCGATGTCGTCGGGGCCGAGCGCGTCGATCGCGACGTCGCGCCGATGATGGGCGGCGAGGACTTCTCCTACATGCTGGAGAAGCGCCCCGGCGCCTTCATCTTCATCGGCAACGGCGCGTCGGCCGGGTTGCACAACCCGGCCTACGACTTCAACGACGAGGCGCTGCCGATCGGCGCTTCCTACTGGGTGCGGCTGGTCGAGACGTCGCTGTCGCCGGCCTGATCGATGACCTCGACGTCGTTGCGCGTCTTCCACAGCGAGAGGAGGACGCCGGCGGCGAGGATGCCGATGGTCGAGCCCAGCGACACGAAGGTGTTCACCGGGCCGACCAGGTGCGTCCAGAAGATCTTGCCGCCGACGATCACCAGCACGAGCGCGAGCGCGTATTTCAGGTAGTCGAAGCGGTGCACCATCGCGGCGAGCGCGAAATAAAGCGCGCGCAGGCCGAGGATGGCGAAGATGTTCGAGGTGTAGACGATGTAGGGGTCGGTCGTGATCGCGAA
>JAEWAD010000373.1 GCA_023391905.1 Pseudomonadota bacterium
CCGCATCGCTCATCGGCGCGTCTTCCGAGATGACCAGCCGTCCCAGCTTCTCGAGCCGGGCGCGGACGTCGGGCTCCATGATGAGATCGAGCGTCCGCGGCAGCGGATCGACCAGGATTATTCCGTCAGCCAAGGTGTTTCCTCCCCATCCTTGATTTGTGCCAGCCTAGCGCCATTCGCGGACCGCCGCCTATCGAGGCGAAGGCCCGAACCAGTCGATGCACCGGCTTTTCCGCTCAAAGCCGCGCTTCGGCGAAGATCTTCACGACCCAGTCGAGGAAAACGCGGAGACGGGGCGCCAGCTGGCGGTTCTGCGGATAGAGCGCCGTCAGCGGGGTCGGTGGCGGCGGAAATTCCCGGAGCACCTCGACCAGGACGCCATTCGCCAGATCCTGTTCAAACCGGTAGCGCGGCGCCTGGATCAGGCCGAAGCCGCGCCGCGCCAGATCCGCCATGGTGTCGGAATTGTTGACCGTCAGGCGACCGGGAAGCCGGATCTGGCGAACGACGACGCCGACCGTGAATTCGAGCGGCATCGTCTGGCCGGTGCGCGACGACAGGAAGCCGATCGCCGCATGCCCTTCCAGCGCGTCCGGCGATGTCGGCACGCCGTGTCTCTCCAGATAGGCGGGGCTGGCGCAGGTGATCTCCCGAAGGGTGCCGAGGCGCCGCATGATCAGCCCGCTTTCCGTCACCGCGCCGGCGCGGATGACGCAATCGACGCCCTCGCGCACCAGGTCGACGAGGCGATCGCCCTGCCCGATCTGCAGGTCGAGAAGCGGGTAGCGATCCATGAAGGCCTGCAGGTGCGGCAGCAGGAAGACGCGGGTCAGCAATCCATGCGCGTCGACGCGCAGGACCCCGCGCGGCTGCGCATCGCGAAAGGCGTTCTCGGCCTCGTCCACTTCCGCCAGGATGGCGAGGCAGCGCTGGTAATGCGCCTCCCCGTCGAGGGTCGGCGTGACGTGGCGCGTCGTTCGGTCGAGCAGGCGGGCCCCGAGCTGACGCTCCAGCTGCTTGATCGCCTCCGTCGCCGTCGAGCGCGCCAGGCCGAGATCCGCCGCCGCGGCGGAAAAGCTTCGCCGGTCGACGACCCGCACGAAGAGCTGCATCCGATCCAGCCGGTCCATGCTGCTTGTTCGCCCATTCCGAATTCAGATGCCAATTATGCGGCAATTGTTCCGATCTGGCGACACGCCTATGTCTGGCGCAACCGAAAAGGAGTTCGCCATGTCTCTCCAGCCTCAGCGCGTCGCCATCGTCACCGGAGCCTCGAAGGGGATCGGCGCCGCCATCGCCCGCCGCCTGGCGGCCGACGGCATCGCGGTGCTCGTCAACTATGCGTCGAACCGGCGGGCGGCGGAGGACCTGGTCGCGACCATCGAAAGCGCCGGCGGAACGGCCATCGCCGCCCAGGCCGACATCGCCGCCGCCACGGGCATCGCCAGCCTGTTCGACAAGGCCGAAGCGGCGTTCGGCGGCGTCGACATCCTGGTCAACAATGCCGGCGTCATGGCCCTCTCGCCGATCGCCGAGGTCGACGACGCCGCCTTCGAGGCGCAGCTCGCCATCAATCTCGGCGGCGCCTTCCGCGGCATGCGCGAGGCCGCCCGGCGACTGCGCGACGACGGCCGCGTCATCAATCTCTCGTCCAGCGTGGTCGGCCTCTACCAGCCCGGCTATTGCGTCTATGCGGCCAGCAAGGCCGCCGTCGAGGCGATGACGCATGTGCTGGCGAAGGAACTCGGCGACCGTCGCATCACCGTCAACGCCGTCGCCCCCGGCCCCGTCGCGACGGCGCTCTTCACCGAGGGCAAGAGCGAGGAACAGATGCGGGCGATCGCCGGCATGAACCCGATGCGCCGCCTCGGCCAGCCCGACGACATCGCGGCCGTCGTCGCCCTGCTCGCCGGGGCCGATGCGGGCTGGATCAACGGCCAGGTGATCCGCGCGAATGGCGGCGTCATCTGACCTGCGCGTGCAAAAAAGTCACGAGACCCGACCTAGACCAGCAATCTAGACTTGGTTACCGATACGTTAATCTAACCCATCGCGCGCAATAGGGCCAAGAAATACAACCAGACGACTGTCCGGACAGTCACAGTTTTGCCCTGAAGCGCCGGAATATTACGAAACTATCAGGTTTCACGAACAGGAGGCTTCATCGTGAGAAGCTTTGCTAAGGCGGCACTGGCCGGCATTATGGGCGTCATGGCCGTTACGGCAACCGCGACGACGGCCTCGGCGGATCGCTGGCACGGCGGCCCGCCCCGCCACTATCACAACCACTACCACAACCGCGACAACAGCGGCGCGGTGATCGGCGGCCTGGCCGCCGGCACGCTGCTCGGCCTCGGCATCGGCGCGATGGCGTCGCAGCCGCGCTACTACAATGACGGCTACGAAGTGCCGCCGCCGCGCGGCGTCGCCTGGCGCAACCATGTCGAATACTGCCTCGACCGCTATCGCAGCTACAACCCGAACACCGACACCTATATCGGCCGGGACGGCTACGAATATCGCTGCCGCGGCTCGTACTGAGCCGGCCGGCGCCCGGGGCTAACGCCCCGGTACCGCACCGCTAACAAAAAGCCCCGCGGGATCGCTCCCGCGGGGCTTTTGCTTGGCCAAAACCTGAGCGCTCAAGTTGCGACGGAGACTCTCCTTGCGCCACAGGACCACACCAGGAGGCCCGACACACATCACGCTGCGTCACATGGCAACCCTCTGTTGCAAAACTGTTGCAGCAACGGCCGTAAAGCCTTGGTATCGTCTGGCCAGCATCCAATAATGGCCCCGGGGATTAAGAATGCGCATCCTGCCAGTTGCAGTCGCCCTTGCCTTGATGAGCGGTTCGGCCATGGCGGCCGACCTGACCTATGAGGCGCCGCCTGTCGAGCCCGTCATCGCTGCCTTCACCTGGACCGGGTTCGTCGCCGGGGTGAATGCCGGCTACGGCTGGGGCGACGTCGACTACGACTTCCACTCCGAGGGCTATTACAACGACGGTCCGGGCGACAGCTTCGGTCACAGCGTCGACGGCGCCTTCCTCGGCGGCCATGTCGGCTACAACTATCAGATCAACAATGTCGTGCTCGGCATCGAGGGCGCGCTGTTCTGGTCGGACATCGGCAAGAGCGACGTCCAGAGCCCCTACTACGATAGCGATCGCTTCGAGACCAACGTCGACTGGTTCGGCACGTTGACGCCGCGCATCGGCTATGCCTTTGACCGCGCGCACCTCTTCGCCAAGGGCGGCCTCGCCTTTGGCAAGGTCGAGAGCAGCGCGCATGACACCAACTCCGGCATCAGCGTCTCGGATTCCAGCACGCGCACCGGCTGGACGGTTGGCGCCGGCGTCGAATACGCCGTGACCGACAACGTCCTGCTCGGCCTCGAATACAACTACACCGATCTCGGCAGCTACAATATCAACACCGAGACGCCCGAAGAGACCAACCACGACGTCGACACGGCGTTCAGCGCGGTCAGCCTGACGCTGGGCTACAAGTTCTAGAACACGGCAGATTCTCGAAAGGGGGGCCCCCCCGGCGCCCCCGTTTTTTAGGGCTTTGGGGGTTGCCGCCCTTTGCCG
>JAEWAD010000116.1 GCA_023391905.1 Pseudomonadota bacterium
CCGGCGAGAAACCCTCGCGCGAAACCATCCAGCAGATCGCCGAGGCCACGGCCTGGACGCTCGCGCTCGTCGAAGGCCGTTTCCACGATAACGCCCTGCTCGCGACGCTCGAAGTCTGGATCGGGGAGGAACGGGGATGCTGATCTGCGCCGATTGCGGAAGCACTGAGATCGCCGCCGAAGATGACGAGGGCGGCATCATTTCCATCCGCCGAGGTGATCTCGCCCTCGCCATTCACGCTCTGACGAAGGGCATGGGCGACGAGGCCGCGCGCCTGCCGGACGTCGTTACCTACCTCGTCCGCGCCATTCCCGACCTGCACCCGATCACCGCCCTCCTCGAGCGCGAGACCGGAAGGAAGCTCACACCATGAAGCTGATTATCGAACGCGCCAACCTGCTCGCGGCGCTGACCGCATGCAAGACGGCGGTCGAGAGCAGGACGCCGATCCCGATCCTGTCCTGCGTTCGGCTCGTCGCCTCCCGCAGCCAGGTCGACATCACCGGCACGAATATCGACATCGAGACCACGGATCGCGCCGCCGCCCATGTCGATCGGCCGGGCGCGCTTTGCGTCAACCAGTCGGAGCTGCTCGACCTGATCCGCCGCATGCCGGACGGCGCCGAGATCGCGCTCGAGCAGGACGGCGCGAAGCTCATCATCCGCGCCGGCCGCATCAAGGCCTCGCTGCTGACCCTTGAAGCCAGCACCTTCCCGGAGATGGAAGCCGGCAACTGGAGCCACGAGTTCGAGATCCCGGTCGGCGAGCTGGTGCGCATGTTGCGTGCGACTGAGTTCGCCATGAGCGACGAGGAGACGCGCTACTATCTCTGCGGCGTCTTCCTGCACGCCGGACAGCGGGACGGCGCGAGCTATCTGGGCGCCGCCGCCACCAATGGGCATCAGCTCTCCTGGAGCCGGGCGGAGCTTCCCGAAGGCGCGGCCGGCATGCGCGCGGTGATCGTACCGCGCCAGACGGTCAGCGCCATGATTCCGCTGCTCGCGAAGCGGGCCGACAAGAACGCCACCGAGCCGGTCACCATTTCGCTCAACGAGACCAAGATCGCGGCGGCCTTCGGCACATGCCGGCTGGTATCGAAGCAGGTCGACGGCAACTACCCCGACTATCTCCGCATCATCCCGTCCGGCCAGTCGACCTTCGCGAAGCTGCCGCGCCGCCAGTTGGAGCTTTCCAGCTCCCGCGCGGCGTCGATCCTCACCGGCAAGAGCAAGGCCATCCGCCTGACGCTGAACGGCGAGCAGGAAGACGGGCTGATGCTCACCTCCGCCTCGGACGCGGCCGAGATCGAGGATCACCTGAACATCATCCTCGAGGGCGCGCCGCAGACCATCGCGGTCAACGGCCTCTATCTCGCCGCCGGCCTCGGCAGCTTCACCGGCGACGACATCACGCTCGCCATCGCCGACCCGGACACGCCGCTTCTCCTTTCCGACGACCAGGACGATCGCCACGGCGTCGTCATCATGCCGATGCGAGGTTGACCATGCGCGCGCACATTTCCCCTGCCCTGCGCCAGAAGGCGAACGATTTCCTGCACTGGCGCGAGAGCCAGGGCGGCGCGGTCCGCTGGGATCGCGGCGGCGCCGCCTCCCGCCGCCGCAACCGCGAGCGCCGCATCGAGGCCGAGGCCATCGACGCCGCACCGGTCGACAGCTTCCTCACCCAGAATGGAGCCGCAGCATGAGTGCTCCGCTGAGCGTCCTCATCGCCTGCGAATACTCCGGCATCATGCGCCGCGCCTTCGCCGCGCTCGGGCACGACGCCTGGTCCAACGACCTGCTGCCGGCAGAGGACGGCAGCAACCGGCATCTCGTCGGCGATGTCCGCGACTATCTCGACTGGGGCTGGGATCTGCTCGTCGTCGCGCATCCGCCTTGCACGCGGCTTTGTCGCTCCGGCCGACGCTGGCTTTCCGGCCCCGGCAGGATGACGCCGCCGAAGGTCCTGCCCAAGGGCCGGACATGGCAGAGCATGAAGGAGGAGTTCGAGGCGGGCGTCGACCTGTTTCTGGCTTGCTGGAACGCGCCGGTCGAGCGCATCGCGATCGAGAACCCCGAGATGCACGATCTGGCGCGCGCCCGCATGCCCAACGACTTGCCACGGCCGCAGATGGTGCAGCCGCACTGGCTCGGTCACCCCGAGTTCAAGGCGACCGGCTGGTACCTGCGTGCGCTCCCCGAACTGGAAGCGACGGACCCGCTCCCTATCCCCGCCAAGGGCACCGACGAATGGAAGGCCTGGAATCGGGTGCATCGCATGCCGCCAGGGCCGGACCGATGGAAGGAGCGCAGCCGGTCCTTCCCCGGCATGGCCGCCGCTCTGGCCGGGCAATGGACGAGACACGTCGAGATGGAGAGGGCCGCAGCGTGATCGGGATTGGGGCTCGGGAGAAGGCCGTGGCTATGGACTGGCGCCGGGGTAGGCCTGATGTATTGTCGCTTCTAGAGCTCATTGGCTGGAGCCAAGTGGATGAGTGCGAAGCGCGTCTATCTTGTAGTGACCGAGGCGGGGCATGCCTGGCCGCAGGAGCGTCGACGGCTGACGAGCCTCCAAGATATTCTGATGGCAATCTACGAGGAATCCCAATCCAAAACTGGGTATTGGGACAGGCCGGATCAGTTGCTTGTCGATGGGGTTACTATCGTTTGGGGCGGTCTGTCGGATATCGCTTGGGAGTTCGGAGCCTACTCATCGCAATTGCGCCGGCAGATGGAGGCGGCCCTGAGCGCAAGAGCCGTCGAAATCGCCAGCTCGTTGGGCCTAGCAGAACCGGACTCGCAATAGCTCCCAGTCCCGCCGGCTACCTTCGGCGCCCACACGGCCGGTCGCGGCTCGGGCGGGCGACCAGATCACTCTGCCAGGATCCCCGCCTCGCGCGCCGCATCGACGAAGGCGGCGCGGGCATACTCGGCCGGCGCCCTGTCCTCCCACGCTTCAAGGCAGGCCAGCCGAGCAGCCACGTTCGCCTCGGTATCCGAGAACGCCGGAGGCCATCGCTTCATCAGCCATTCGGCCGCGCGCTCGACGTCGCTGATCGCTCGTCGGACGCCGATACCCTCCCAGATATGCACGGGCGCGAAGTGATGAAGCATCCCCGAGCATATAGGGCGAGCGCGGCGGTCTGATATGGATGTCACGGTCGAGAACGTCACGCGCTGCCTCGACCGCCTGGCCGTCATCATGACGAGCCGGAAGGACGGCGCTCGACTCGTGCCCCTCTATCGAAGGCTCGAGTTGGAGCTCGAGAAGCTGGCGAGCGACCAGGACGTGATGTCGGCGGCCCGTGCCCGAGCTAAACGATCGCAGGATCGAACGGCAGGGCGATCTTCAACAGCTGTTCCTGCCGCCAGCTAAGCGCGCCACCCTCGCCATAGTCGGGCCTGTCGAGCGCATGCCCCATCAGGATCTTCCGCAATTCCGCATCGATATTGGCCGCCTTCATCCGGTCCTCGAAGGCGTGGCGGGCGCTGTAGACGGTGTGCTTCGTGCTCGGCAGAAGGTCATTCTCGCGCAGGTACTTGTTGAGCAGCGCCGAGAGTTTGTCGCCACGGTCGCGATAGCGTGCAAAGCCGGCCGGATGAGCCTTCATGGCTGGAAGCGCAACGCCGACGAGAGGAATCCGGCGAACCGAATTGCCAGTCTTGATCTCGCGCGGATCATCTGGGTCGAAGCTGGGCTCGACGGAGATGTGCGGCACGTCACCATCGAGAAAGATGTGATCCGTCCGCAGATTGGCGACCTCGCTCAGCCGACAACCAGTCTCGATCACCACATAGAAGATGCATCGCGCCTCGGCGTTCAGGCGCGAAAGGGCGCCGGGCGCAAGGATGGCGCCCAGGTCGGCAACGGAGAACGGCGGCCGCTTCCTCCGCTTTCGATCGGAGAAGCTCAGATCGGCGAAGGGATTGCGCTTCTCCTCCCCGAGGTGCCGGTAATAGGTTTCGTGCAGCACCCTGAGATTGCCAAGGTCACGGTTGCCGATAGAGGCGGTATGTGTCGGCTTGCCCTCCGCCGGCGCGATGCGGGCGCGCCAATAGTCATAGACCTTCACCGCATCGGCGCGGGTCACCTCGGAGATCGGCTTGTCGCCGACCACCTGGTCGAAGACGTTGATGGCGTGCTGCTTGACCTTCAGCCAGGCGCGGCGCTGGGCCTTGCTCTTCCCGAGCAGCGTGTCGGCCACGATCTCCTTGTGATAGATCTCGAAGGCCTTCTTGACCGTCACCTCGGGACGATCGACGAGCCCGAGCGCGGCCCCGACGACCGCGTCGGGCGCGTCGTCCGCCGACACGGCATTGATGCGCCGAAGGATGTCCTCGACGCTCTCGCTTTCAGCGATCTGGCTGATCGGTCGATAGGCGAAGCCAAGGGCCTCCGCCAGTTTGACGGCCGCCTTGTAGCGCGCCATGGCCAGCTCGACGCCCTGGCCTCCCAGATAAGAAGCCCAGAGCTCGTTGTCTGCCTGCTCGAGCGCATCCCGCTTCGCCATGGCGACGCGCAGATCCGCCGTCTTCAGCGCGATCCGCACGAAGGGGAAGCGGGCGTCGATTCCCTTCAGGACGAGAGGCACGCGGCGGTAGTAGCGATAGAGCCCGGATCGCACCTGCAGGTAGCGCTTCGCGTCGCCGGAGTCGGCCCTAGGACGCCCCATTTCGACCCCTTTGTAACCCGTTATGTAACCCAATAAGTAACACGCGGAAGCGCGATCAGGTCAACAGGGCACACAGGCCGCTTAAATAGCGTAACGATTACAAAACGTTACACACAAGCTTGGAAAAGAGAAGGTGGTGCGGGCGGTCGGAATCGAACCGACACTCCTTTCGGAACCGGATTTTGAGTCCGGCGCGTCTACCAATTTCACCACCCGGGCGTATCTGCAAGCGAGACCGGTATTTCTGATCGCGTTGCCGTAGATTGCCGCAAGACCTGCGCGGCAAGATTGCCATTATCTCCGATTTGCCTTGTCATCGCAACTGGGGGCGTTGCGG
>JAEWAD010000380.1 GCA_023391905.1 Pseudomonadota bacterium
AAGCGCGACAGCTCGCCGCCGGACGCGACCTTCATCATCGGCCCCGGCCGCGTGCCGGGATTGGTGCGGACGAAGAAGTTCACATTGTCGATGCCGTGCTCGCCGCGCTCCTCGGCATCCGTCTCGATCGAGACGATGAAGGCGGCGCGCTCCAGCTTCAGCGCCGGCAGCTCCTCGGCGACGCGCGCCTCGAGCTCCTCGGCGACGATCCGGCGTCGAGCCGAAAGCGCGGCGGCGAGCGCGTCATAGCGCCGGCAGGCCGCCTCGGAAGCGGCTTCCAGCGCGGCAAGACGCTCCTCGCCGGAATCAAGCGCCGCGAGATCGGCAACCATCTTGTCGCGCAGCGCGGCGAGGTTTTCGACGGCGACGTCGTGCTTGCGCGCGGCGCCGCGCAGCGCGAACAGGCGCTCCTCGGTGCGCTCCAGCTCCTTCGGATCGAACTCGCTGTCGCGCATCGAGCGCGTCAGGATCGACTCGGCCTCCTCCAGCGCGTTGATGGCGCTGTCGATCGCCTCGACGACGCCGTCGAGCAGGCCGCCAGCCTGGTCGCGCTTGCGCTCCAGCCGCCGGGCGAGGCTGGCGAGATTCGGGATCGGCGAGGTATGGCCGGCGATCGTGTCATGCGCGTCGGAAAGGTCGCCGGCGACCTTCTCGGCCTGCATCATCTGATGCCGGCGCTGCGCCAGTTCCGTCTCTTCGCCGGGCTGCGGCGCCAGCTTCGAGAGCTCCTCCACCGAAGCGCGGAGATAGTCGCCCTCGCTGCGCGCCGATGCGATCCGGCGCCGCAGCGCCGCGACCTCGCTCTCGGCCGAACGCCAGGCGCGGAACGTCTCGGCGACGACGCCCGCCTCGGCGTCGAGCGCGCCGAAGGCATCGAGCAGGCGGCGATGGATGGCGGAATCGATCAGCGCGCGGTCGTCGTGCTGGCCATGGATCTCGACCAGCGTCGCGCCGACGTCGCGCAGCAACGCGACGCTGACCGGCTGGTCGTTGACGAAGGCCCGCGTGCGCCCGTCGCCGGTTTGAACCCGGCGCAGGATGATGTCGCCGTCATGATCGATGGCGTTGTCGCCGAGGAGGCCGCGCACCGGATGATCGCCGGAGACATCGAAGACGGCGGTGACCTGTCCCTGGTTGGCGCCCTGGCGCACGAGCGCGCCGTCCCCTCGCCCGCCGAGGGCGAGCGAGAGCGCGTCGAGCAGGATCGACTTGCCCGCGCCGGTCTCGCCGGTCAGGACCGTGAGACCGCGCGCGAAATCAATTTCGAGCCGGTCGATCAGGACGATGTCGCGGATCGCGAGCGCGGCGAGCATGGCGCGCCCTGCCCCCTGTTAGCCCGTAACGGAACGGAATGCGCGGCTGATCCAGGAGCCCTTGTTCTCCGAGGGCGACACGCCGCCCGTCTGGAGAAGCGAATAGGCGTCCTTGTACCACTTCGAATCCGGGAAGTTGTGACCGAGCACGGCCGCGGCGGTCTGCGCCTCGGGCACGATGCCCATGGCGTAATAGGCCGCGGTCAGACGGTACAGCGCTTCCTCGACGTGGCGCGTGTTGGCGTATTCGGTGACGACCAGCTTGAAGCGGTTGATCGCGGCCGGATATTCCTTGCGCTCGAGGTAGTAGCGGCCGACCTGCATCTCCTTGCCGGCGAGCTGGTCGCGCGCCACGACGATCGCCTTCTGCGCGTCGTCGACATATTCGGAGGTCGGATACTTGTCGACGACCTCCTGCATGGCGGCGATCGCCTTGCGGGTGGCGTCCTGGTCGCGCGTGACCTCGGGGATCTGCTTGAAGTAAGCCTGACCGATGATGTACTGCGCGTAGCCGGCGTCCTGGCTCGACGGATAAAGCGAGATGTAACGCTTCGAGGCGTTCACGGCCTCGTCGAAATTGCCGAGACGGTAGTTGGTGAAGGCCTGCATGATGAGCGCCTTGCGGGCCCACTCCGTGTACGGATGCTGCTGATCGACCTTCTCGAACTGCTGCGCCGCCGACTTCAGCTTGCCGTTCTGCATCAACGCCAGGCCTTCATTGTACATCTGGCCGGCGGGAACGTCGGGCTCGTCGACCGTGTCGTCTTCCTTGGTCAGCGAGCAGCCGGCGACCGCGACGAGCGCGCAAAGCGCGACGGCACGCAGCGTGACGGCGCCGAACCGGCCAACATTGGCAAAGGTCGACGGGCGGATCGAGCTATATTCGTTCATTCACACATCGAACCGGCGTCAGCCGGCATCGCCTCTTTCGATGGGGCAAAGCGGTGCAGCCTCTCTAGCGGAAACAGCACGATGACGCCACAAGCCGTCGCAACGCATTGCCGCAATTTCGTGGCAGAGAAAGACGCGACCCCGGAAATATCCGAAATGTGCGGAATATGCCGCTTTCCGGACTAGGACTTGTCCGGACCGAAGGCCGCCGCCGGCAGGCGGACCGGCATCTGGTCGTGCACGAGGTCGCGCTTCGCCGGCACGGGAGCCTCGACATAGGTCCAGGCATCCGAATCAGCGAACAGCGTCTCGACGATCTTGGCGTTCATCCGGTGGCCGCCGCGATAGGAGCGGTAGGTGCCGAGGATCGGCGCGCCGGCGAGCGCGAGGTCGCCGACGGCGTCGAGCGTCTTGTGACGCACGAACTCGTCCGCGAAGCGCAGGCCTTCCGGGTTGATCACCTTGTCCTCGCCGAGCACGACGGTGTTGTCGAGCGACGAGCCGAGCGCGAGGCCG
The DNA here is from genome assembly GCA_023391905.1 of Pseudomonadota bacterium. Lineage (GTDB taxonomy): Bacteria > Pseudomonadota > Alphaproteobacteria > Rhizobiales > Kaistiaceae > Kaistia. The sequence goes on from JAEWAD010000380.1 coordinate 2,721, forward strand.
CGCGACCAGTAGAACTCGACGTCCTTCATGAAGCCGAAGGTGCGGGCCCGGGCGAGATCGCGACGGAAGACGTCGGCGTCGAGGTCGACGATGAAGGCCTGGCGGCCGATCAGCGGCGACGAGAAATCGATGTCGATCTCGAAGCGGCGGCCATTGTGCGGCAGCAGCTCGGCGAAGGCGCCGTTGTGCTCGATGCGGACCGGCTTCAGAACCTTGACGAAACGGCGCGGCGCGGCCAGCGCGACGATGCCGACCTGGTCGATCAGCTCGACGAAGGCGGCGGCGCTGCCGTCCATCATCGGCACTTCGGCGGCGTCGATCTCGACGACGACATTGTCGATGCCGAGGCCGTTGAAGGTCGCCATCAGATGCTCGATCGTGGCGACGGAGACGCCGTCGAACGCCACGGTGGTGCAGGAATCGGTCGCGTGCAGGCGGTCGATCCGGGCGTGGATCGGCTGCATGTCGCCGGAATCGATGCGGTGGAATACGATGCCCGTTCCGGCCTCGGCCGGGTTCAGTGCCATCGCCACGGGCTTGCCGCTATGCACGCCGATACCCGAAACCACAACGCGATCGCGCAAGGTGGTCTGGTGCGTGCCCTGTCGTTTAGCCATCAAATCGCCCCAAGAGAGCTTGTCAAAAAATCCGACTGCTCTGTGGTCCGTCCCTCTGCTGTTGCGATCGACCGATACCCCTGGGATCAGGACGCAGACCAACAGGGAATCATCAGATTCGTCAGCATGTTGTGATGGATAGATAGAGCCTCGACCAGCTGGTCAACAAATCACTCTTTCTAACCTTCTGTAACGCGGCACGCCGCGCCCTCAACAAAAGAGGCCCGGCGCTGTTTCCAGGGCCGGGCCTCGTCTTTTTCTATGCCGCCTCAGTTCGCCTGGCGACGGAGGAAGGCCGGGATCTCCAGCTGGTCATCCTCGTTGCGCGGCATCACGCGGCCATGCTGGTCGAGCTCGGCCTGGCGCGGGCGGTACATCGCGTCCTGCGACTGCTGCGGGGAACGCGGCTGCATCGGCTGCTGCGGGGCGCGCGGCGCGGCCTGCTGCGGCGGACGCTGCTGGGGCTGCTGGCCCTGCTGCGGCGCGCGCTGC
>JAEWAD010000387.1 GCA_023391905.1 Pseudomonadota bacterium
GAGTATTCCATTCTTCTCGTCGCTACCGAGTAGACCCTTTCGGATCACCCCTTCTCGCTAGCTCGTATGAAGTCCGTCCTAATCCCCGTTTCAGCCCCATCTACTTTTTATTGACCCCCACCCCAGGGTGGCCGGCAGATGTGGCCGGAATCTCTTCTCGTGATTCCGTGTCTTGGATCATAGCGAAAGCGTGATCGCGCGCTATGACAGAAATGCCACACAGCATGGCTTCCGTGTGACGCCTGTGGTTAAGACCCCATTAAGATTTGCAGGCAGCGCGATGCCCCTATCCTGCTGTGAATCAACGTTTATTCGGCCGATTGTTCCGGTCTCCGGCCCCTCCCGCGGACCTTCGCGCCGGCGCAGTGCAAACCCGCAACGCCCGGACCACGGCCATTGCAGCGCCGGATTCGCGCCTGATTCCACCGCCGAAATGTGACGCACGCCCCGTCCCTTTCGCGACCCGATCCGCCGGATCGCAGACCTATCCCTCGGACCTCCCCCAAGTAGTCGCGAAACGATCTTCTTGGTCCGACAATGGGCGGCCGAATGGCTCGGGCCGACGGCCGGAGCCGCGCTTCGGCGTGAAACCGATGCGCCGGCGCGCCGGCTGTGCTTTAAGGGCGGGCGCCACCACAAGAACAAGGACACGCCGCCATGACCGCCCTCGACCAAGAGATGATCCTCGCCCGCCTCAGCGCCGTCGCTGGCCCGGACGGCACGGGCGACATCGTCGGCCTCGGGCTGGTCTCCGACATCCTGATCAATGGCGGCAAGGTGATGTTCTCGATCACCGTCGACGCGGCGCGCGCGCACGAGATGGAGCCACTGCGGGCCAAGGCCGCCGCCGCCGTGAACGCGATCGACGGCGTCGAGAGCACGCTGGTCATCCTCACCGCCGAGCGCAAGGGCGGCAGCATGGCCACCTCTGCGCCACCGCCCCGCCCGGCGCCGGCCCAAGCCCGCCCTCACGTCCATTCGTCGCCCGCCGCCCATCCGCCGCGCCCGGCGCCGCAGCCGGGCTCCTCGGCCAAGCCCGGCATTCCCGGCGTCGGCGCGATCATCGCGGTCGCCTCGGGCAAGGGCGGCGTCGGCAAGTCGACGACGGCGGTCAACCTGGCGCTCGGCCTTCTCGCCAATGGGCTGAAGGTCGGCCTGCTCGACGCCGATATCTACGGCCCCTCCGTGCCGCGCCTGCTCGGCCTCTCCGGCCGGCCCGAGGCGATCGAGGGCCGGACGCTGAAGCCGATGGAGGCCTATGGGCTGAAGGCGATGTCGATGGGCTTCCTCGTCGAGGAAGAAACGCCGATGATCTGGCGCGGGCCGATGGTGATGTCGGCGCTGACGCAGATGCTGCGCGAGGTCGCCTGGGCGCCACTCGACGTTCTCGTCGTCGACATGCCGCCCGGCACCGGCGACGCGCAGCTCACCATGGCGCAGCAGGTGCCGCTCGCCGGCGCCGTCATCGTCTCGACACCGCAGGATCTGGCGCTGATCGATGCGCGCAAGGGCCTCGCCATGTTCAAGAAGGTCGACGTGCCCGTCCTCGGCATCGTCGAGAACATGAGCTATTTCATCGCCCCGGACACCGGCAAGCGCTACGACATCTTCGGCCATGGCGGCGCGGAGCGCGAGGCGGCCCGGCTCGGCGTGCCCTTCCTCGGCGCCGTGCCGATCGAAATGGTGATCCGCGAGACGTCGGACGCCGGCAAGCCGGTCGTGGCGACCGATCCGGACGGTCCGCATGCGGCGATCTACAAGGCGATCGCCACCAAGGTCTGGTCGAACGCGAAGGGCGGCGCCCGCCCCGCGCCGGCAATCGTCATCGAATAGGACGGCAGGCCCTCGCCGCAGTTCAGGCCGTCCGGATCGCTCCGGACGGCCTTTTTCTTTCTTGTCAGACGCCGACAGTGAACCGCTGGCGGACATGGCGGCGCTGCTCCGCCTCGTCGACGATCGCGACCGCGAGGTCGGCGAGCGCGACATACGAGGTGCCGGTGGCGGTATCGACGACCGGGTTGTCGACGCCAAGCCGGTAGCGTCCGGTGCGCGGTGCCTCCGGCTCGATGAGCGCGGCGGGCGACAGGAAGGTCCAGTCGAGCGCCGTCTCCTTGCGGATCTCGTTCAGCCCGTCGCGCGCCGCCTTCGCGCCCGCCCGCCAAGCTTCCGGGAATTCGGGCAGGTCGACCGCCTGCACGCCCGGCGCAACCTCGAGGCTGCCGGCGCCGCCGACGACCAGCAGCGGCACGCCGGCCTGCTTCGCGCCCGCGACGATCGCCGCCGCGCCCTTCACATATTCATTGTAGATATCGGGATTGGTCCAGCCGGGGTTGTAGGCACTGACGACATAGTCATATCCCGCGACAAGCTTCGCCACCGTATCGGCGTCGCGCACGTCGCCGGCGATGCGGGCGAGGCCCGGCGCCTCGGCGAGCTTTTCAGGGTGGCGGGCGATGGCGCCGACTTGATGGCCCCGCGCCAATGCCTCGGCGACGATGGCCTGCCCCACGAAACCGGTCGCGCCGATCACTGCTATCTTCATGTTCTCGAACCTTTTCGTTGCCGGCTCGTCTTACGGCCGGATTCACCTTTGAGGCGGTTACGAACGAGAACTAGGCACTTGAACTGCATGCGTGAAGAACGCATCTGTGGCGCACCTAGGCACAGCGTGGGAACCGCCCTGGCGCCGACCGATGGAGCCAAACATGCCGAAAACAGCGGAAAAGCTCGATTTTGAGAGCGCCGGTCCCTTGCCGCCGCGCACGAGCGGTACGGCGCCGGTGAACGGTCCGTTCGCTGGAATCGACCTGTTGCCGGCGGAGCAGTGCCCCGTCCGCAACGTGCTCGACCGTCTCGGCGACGCGTGGAGCTATCTCGTCGTGCTGCAGCTGACCGGCGGGGCGATGCGCTTCAACGCGCTGAAGCGGGCGGTCGACGGCATCTCGCAGCGCATGCTGACCGTGACCTTGCGCAACCTGGAGCGCGACGGCCTGGTCCAGCGCACCGTCTTCCCGACGACGCCGCCGCAAGTGGAATACAGGCTGACCGAACTCGGTCATTCGCTGGCCGAGCCGATGGCCGTGCTGACGCGCTGGGCGAGCACGCATCACGACGCGATCCGCGCCTCTCGCCGGAGCTATGACGCCGCTGGCAAGCCTTGAGGCACAGCCGGGTCGCGAAACTCGCTACCCGGCGCCGTTCAGCAGACCCTTCAGTGCGGCGTGCTGGATCAGCATGATCGTCTTGGCGTCGCAGATGCGGCCGTCGTCGATCATGGCGAGCGCCTCGTGGAAGGGCAGTTCCAGCACTTCGATATCCTCGCCCTCATGCGCATGGCCGCCGCCGTCGCCGGTGCGGTCGCCGGGGCTGTAGCGCGCGACGAAGAAATGCACCTGCTCGACGACGCTGCCCGGCGACATGAACGAGACCATGACGCGGCGCGGCGCCTCGAGCGTGACGCCTAGCTCCTCCTCCGCCTCCTTCTTGATGCAGGTGACGGGATCGTCGGCGTCGAGCAGTCCGGCGCAGGCTTCGATCAGGGGTTCGACATGGCCGCGGACAAAAGCGGGGTAGCGGAACTGGCGGATCAGCAGGATGGTGCCGCGATCGGGATCGTAGGGCAGCACGGTGGCGCCGTCGCCGCGATCATAGGTTTCGCGGACCTGCTCCTGCCAGGTGCCGTCGGTGCGGCGATAGTCGAAGACGTTCCTGTGCAGCCGGCCCCAATTGTCCGAAAGCAGCGTGCGCTCCTTCTCGCGGACCCGGTCCTTCCAATCGGTCATGAGATCTTCTTCCTGCCTGTCGGCCCGACGCGGTTCCGACCGCGCCTCACGCCACCAGACGCCTTATAAGTTCCGCCAGCGCCGCTTCATAGGCGGCGCGATCGCCGCCTGCATCGATCGCGAGCGCCGCACGATCGAAGGCGGCCGAGATCAGGTCGCCGAGCGCTTCCGCCTCGCCCGCCACGCCGGCCTCGGCCAGCCCTTCCCGCAAGGTGCGCGCCGCATGCGCCTCGTCGAGCGCCCGCGTCTCGGCGAGGCCGAGAACGGAAGGCGCCTCGATCAGCAGCAGCCGGGTCCGGCCCGGCACGGCCATGGCGTCGAGATAGGCGCGGCTTCCCGCAAACAGCGCGTCGAGCGGCGGACCGCCCTCGGGCGCCGCGGCGGCCTCGATATCCGCCGCCACCGCCCTCGCCTCCTCCTCCGTCACGGCGCGGAAGAGATCGCGCTTGTCGCGAAAATGGTGATAGAGCGCGCCGCGCGTGATGCCGGCCGCCGCGACGATCTCGGGCGTCGCCGTCTCGGCATAGCCCTTCTCCACGAACAGCGCCCGCGCCGCCGCGATCAGCGCGGCGCGGGTCTTCTCGGTGCGGTCCTGGTTGCTGCGCGGTGATTGCATACATACAGCCTGTATGTTAATGAAGAGAAACATGCAGACTGTATGTCAAATCAGGGAGCCCGCAAAGCCATGGAGACCCCGATGAAGATCACCAGCTACTATCCCGTCATCATGACGCGCGACGTCGCCGGCACGGCGGCCTTCTACCAGGCGCATTTCGGCTTCATGCCGCTGTTCGAAAGCGACTGGTACGTGCACCTGCAATCGGCCTCCGACCCGGCCGTCAATCTCGCGGTCCTCGACGGATCGCACGAGACGATCCCGGCGGTCGGGCGCGGAGCGGTCTCGGGCCTGCTGCTCAATTTCGAGGTCGAGGATGTCGACGCCGAGCATGCCCGCCTCAAGTCTGCCGGCCTGCCGATGCTGCTGGAGCTTCGCGACGAGGCGTTCGGCCAGCGCCATTTCATCACCGCCGACCCGAACGGTGTGTTGATCGACGTGATCAAGCCGATCCCGCCGAGCGCCGAATTCGCCGCGGCCTACGCGGAAAGCGCCCTGCCCGGCTCGTAATTTGACACGTCCGATCTCGCCCCTCGATCCGCGTTGTTCTTTACCTCTCCCTGAGGAGATCTTTGCAGAACACCGAAAGTCGCCATACAGCCGACGGCCTATAGGCAGGGCTCCGTCGCCCCGGCGAAGGCCGGGGCCCATGAACCCCGGCTAGGAAAGCTTGGTTCAGCTTATCGGCCAACGGCCAGTGTGTCTGGCTCCCGGCCTTCGCCGGGATGACGGCG
>JAEWAD010000441.1 GCA_023391905.1 Pseudomonadota bacterium
TCGCCACGGTTCTCGCGCTTCTGTTTCCCGGATCTCTGACCCAGATCGCCATTCTCCTCGCGGGTGGCGCGGCCGGCCTGCTGCTGGCCACGGCGGCACCGGCGCCGGAAGTGGCGGCGTCGCCACACGGCCTGTCGCGGCGCGCCGGCGTCGCCCTCCTGGTCGTCTTCGGCGTGCTGCTCGTCGGCCTGCCGGGGCTGGCGGCCGCGACCGGGCAGCCGACGCTCGCCTTTCTCGCCGGCCTCTATCGGGCCGGGGCGCTCGTCTTCGGCGGCGGCCACGTCGTGTTGCCGCTGCTGCAGGACGCCATGGTCGGGCCCGGTTTCGTCTCCGAGCAGGCTTTCGTCGCCGGCTTTGGTGCGGCGCAGGCGATGCCGGGGCCCTTGTTCAGTTTCTCGGCCTGGCTCGGCGTGATGGCCGGGATGCCCGGGCCGATTGCCGGGGCGGCGCTCGCCGTTCTGGCGCTCTTCGCGCCGGCCTTCCTGCTCGTGGTCGGGGCGATGCCGTTCTGGCAGGGGCTGCGTCGTGTCGCCTCGGTGCGGCGCGCGCTCGTCGGCGTCAACGCGGCGGTGGTCGGGCTATTGGCGGCGGCGCTCTACGATCCGGTGTTCACGACGGCGATCCATGGCTGGCGCGATCTGGCGCTTGCCGCCGCCTGCTATGGGCTGCTGGTCGTCGTCAGGGCGCCGTCCTGGATGGTGGTGCTGTTCGCGGCGGGCGGAGGCTGGGCGATCGCGAGCTTGACGGGTCGCTAGAGCCCGCTTTGTCGGACCGTGCCTTCTTCACGCGAACCGGTATCCGCTTCGGTCGAGGCAGAATGCTCCGGCGGCGCCGCCGCTCAGGCCTTTTCTCGGGCCTTGGCAGGCGCCAACTCGCCGGCGAGCGAGTCGAAGCCACGGCCCGTCATGTTGCGGCGGATCCGTCCCAACAGCTTGGCGAGCGCCTCGGCCTCCGAGGGGCTGGTGCCCTCGAGCGCGATCTCCATCACGCAGGAGCCGATGCCGCGCATCTCGTCGAGCAGCGGGCGTACCTTCTCCGTCAGGTGCAGCCGGCGGGCCCGCCTGTCGGCCGGGTCGGGCACGCGCGCGACATAGCCGAGCGATTCCAGGCGATCGATGTGTCGCGACAGGGTGATCGGCTCGACTTCGAGCGCGTCCGCCACCGTGGCCTGGTTCGATCCTTCATTGTGGAAAAGATAGGCCAGCACCTGCCACTGCGCGCGGGTCAGATTGCAAGCCTGCGCCCGCTGATCGAAGGCGCGGCGGATCAAGCGAGCTACGTCGTTGATCAGAAAACCGAGATCATTCTCTGCGGGCGGAGTATTCATGGTCTCATATATAATAAGCAACAAAATGTTACGCAATGTGACATTGCTCGGCCGGTGCGCCGAAATGCCGTGGAAATGGTGGATTTCGCCGACGAAGCAGGATAAATCGATTCAAGATACCCTCGCAAAGTCCTGCCTTCCACAGTTCCATGTTCACTGAAATGGCATTTTATGCTGCGGCGCTACCTGCCGTTGCGCTGGCCGGGCTGTCGAAGGGCGGCTTTGGCGGCGCCATGGGCATGCTCGCCGTGCCGATCCTGGCGCTTGTGATCTCGCCGGTCCAGGCCGCGGGCATCATGCTGCCCATCCTCGTCGTCATGGATCTGATCAGCCTCTATTTCTACCGCAGCATCTTCGACCGGCGGACGCTCGCGGCGATGCTGCCGGCCTCGATCGTCGGCATCGGCGTCGGCTGGCTGACGGCATCCTATGTGTCGGAGGATTTCGTCCGCCTGCTGGTGGGCGTGATTTCGATCGTCTTCGCGCTCAATTACTGGTTCGGCGATCGTCTGCGGGCCAGACCGGCCGATCCCAACACGGCGAAGGGCGCGTTCTGGGGCAGCCTCGCGGGCTTCACCTCCTTCGTCAGCCATGCCGGCGCGCCGCCGTTCCAGATGTATGCGCTGCCGCTCCGGCTGGACAAGCAGGTGTTCGTCGGCACCTCGGTGATCTTCTTCGCCGTCACCAACGCTGTGAAGCTGGTGCCCTATTTCTTCCTCGGTCAGTTCGATGCGGCGAACCTGGCGACGGCGGCGGTGCTGTTTCCGTTCGCGGCGTTCACCACGGTCGCCGGAATCTGGATCGTTCGCGTGATCGACCAGTCCCTGTTCTACGGATTGTCCTATATCTTCGTGATGGTGATCGGCCTGAAGCTGACCTGGGACGGAGCGATCTCGCTGTTCATTCATTGAATCGCGGGCGCCTGCCGCATGTCTGCCTTGTTCGCCGGCTAGCTGGCCACGGCTGCCGTCGAACGACGAAACTGGGGTCTTGTATGTACAGCGCCTTTCCGAATGCCATGCCGCGTGACTATCGGATCGATTTCTTCCGGGGTCTGGCGCTGATTTCCATTTTCGTGAACCATATTCCGGGCAATTTCTTCTCAAATTTCACGCATCGGAACTTCGGACTGTCCGACGCGGCCGAGATCTTCGTGCTGCTCGCCGGCGTTTCGGCGGCGCTCGCCTATTTCCCGCGCTTCGCCTCGGGCCAGATGCTGAATGCGACCGGACTGGTCGGCAAGCGCATCGGCACGCTCTATGTGGCGCATCTCGCGGCCATGGCCGCCGGCTTCGCCATCTATGCCGGCGCCTCGCTCTATCTCGACGCGCCGGGGCTTATGCTGCCCGACGAGCGGCACTGGATCGTCGAGCAGCCGGTCAAGGCGCTGGCCGGCATCGGCATGCTCACCTACCAGACCGGCAACTTCAACATCCTGCCCATGTACATGGTCATGATGGCCATGCTGCCGCTGGTGATGCTGCTGGCGCGGGTCCGGCTCGGCCTGGCGCTTGCCGTCAGCTTCGGTTTCTGGGTGGTGGTCAACATCTACCGGCTGAGCATTCCGAACTATCCGGGTGAGGGCGGCTGGTTCTTCAATCCGCTCGCCTGGCAGTTCCTGTTCACGATCGGCTTCGTCGGCGGCGTCATGCTGCGGCGTGGCGAGAAGCTGCCCTTCTCGCGCGGGCTCTACGGCTTCGCCCTGTTCTACCTCGTGGCCGCGTCCGTGCTGGTGCTTGGCGCGCACTGGGACAAGTTCCCGGTGCTGCCGGAATGGTTCTGGCTGTCCGGCTTCAACAAGACCTGGGTCGGCGTCTTCCGCCTGCTGCATGTCCTGTCGCTCGCCTATGTCGTGATCTTCAGCCCACTTCCCGCCGCCCTGTCGCGCTGGCTCGACGAAGGCAACTGGATCGTCCGCCTTGGCCGTCACACGCTGCCGGTGTTCTGGCTCGGGACGCTGCTGAGCGTGGCGGGGCACATCGTGCGCGAGACGGTCTTCGGCCTGCCGAACGATCCGCTTCTCACCGGCCGCAGCTTCCTGGTGGATGTCGTGCTGATCGGCGCCGGGCTTGCGGCGCTGTTCGCGCTCGCCGCCTATCTCGACTGGATGCGGCCGGCGGCGAAGCGGCGTCCGGCGGCGCCGGAAGCGGCCGGCGCGGCGATCGCTCCGTCCCGCCTGGTGGCGGCCGAGTAGGGCCGCAAAGCAAAAGCGCCGCGTTGGACGCGGCGCTTCGCACGATACGCTTCACCAATCAGTGAATGGTGCTGTTCCCCTTCAGTCGGGCGATCTCGTCCTTGAGCTGCAGCTTGCGTCTCTTCATGGCGGCCAGTTCGGTCGTATCGACGCTCGGATGGCTGGCGACCTCGTTGATTTCCCTGGAAAGGGCCTCGTGGCGCCTTTCCAGCTCGGCAAGATGCGATTCGATGGACATTGATACTGCCTCCCTTCGTTGAGATGACGGCACTCGGATCGTGCCATAGACGGGGGTTGCTGTCGAACCCGGAAACCAAGCCGGCTTCCCCTGGGAGAGGCAGCGCCGCGCGGTTCCGGGCTCACTTTTGATCTGTGCCCTCGGCCATGCCGGTTCAAGGGGGGAAGGCGCATTCGGTCGCAATCCGGCTCTCGCGCGGCCTCGCGCAAGCATGTATTCTGGCGCCAAAGCCGGTCTGATCCCGGCAGGGTTGGGATGGATGACCGAGGAAGAAGAACGGCAGATTCGCTTCGAGCTGGCGCGGCTCCGGCAGGAGCACAGCGATCTCGATGCTGCGATATCGGTGATGTCCGAGACGGGCAAGATCGACCCGTTGCGGATTCAGCGCCTGAAGAAGCGCAAGCTCGCCCTGAAGGACCGCATGGTCTCGCTCGAGGACCAGCTCCTGCCCGACATCATCGCCTGATCAATCGGCGGCGCCGCCGCCCGGCAGCAAGCCTTCCGCGGCCGCCACGAGCGCCTCGGCGGTCTTGCCGGGTTCGATCATGACGACGGCGGATTGCGTCGTGATCCCCGCCATCTCTTCCGTGAATTGCAGGCCGGAAAGGGTGCGCTGGAGTCCGTGGACGCGATGGCCGCAGTCGGCCGTGGCGGAGTTCCACAACACGACGGCGAACTGCTCGTTGCCCGTCCGCGCGGCCACGTCGCAGGAGCGGATGCCGGCGCGGAGCGCCTGGCCGATGCCGCGGAGCGCCCGGTTGAGCCCGGCCTGGCCGCCCGCGTCGCGCACGGCGTCGAGGCCTTCGATGTCGATGAGCGCGATGCCGCAGGAAACCGGATAGCGGGCCTGGAAGGCGAGGGCGCGCTCGATCTCGCGCAGGAAGGCGCGGCGGTTGAGCAGGCCCGAGATGGGCTCCTCGGCCGCCTCGACCTCGAGCGCCGCGATGCGATGCTGGCTGGCGTCGAGGGCGCGACGCAGCGTGGCGATCTCCTCCGCCAGGCGCGTGACCAGCGAGCGCTGCTCGGCCGGATATTCCGTCTTGGCGCTGGGGATATCGGCCTCGCGACGGCGCGTGGCGATGCCCGGATCGCGGTCGATCGGGGTGGGGAAACGGGGGGAATGGGCCGGGGCGCTGCTCATGCGCTCACTTTGCCGCGGCTTGGTTCACTTCCGGTTAACGACGTCCGGTGCGGCGTCGCGAATCACGCCAGGCGATCTCGCCTCGGCGGGCAGGGCGGCACGAGGCATGCCGGAGCGGCATGGCCGGCAATCGGCGGCGCGCCTTGCGGCGGGGGCGTCCCTCTCTATAATCCGCGCCTTCCCGCAAGCCGGAGACGAGAACTTGGCAGACAAGACGGCGCCAGTCGCCATCATCATGGGCAGCCAATCCGATTGGCAGACGATGCGGCACGCCGCCGAGACACTGGACGCTCTCGGCGTCGCGCATGACGATCGGATCGTCTCGGCGCATCGGACGCCGGACCGGCTGATCGAATTCTCGAAGGCGGCGCGCGACGAGGGCTTCCAGGTGATCATCGCCGGCGCCGGCGGCGCGGCGCATCTGCCCGGCATGTGCGCGGCGATGACGCCGCTGCCGGTGCTCGGCGTGCCGGTCGAATCGAAGGCGCTCTCCGGTCAGGACAGCCTGCTCTCGATCGTGCAGCTGCCGGGCG
>JAEWAD010000484.1 GCA_023391905.1 Pseudomonadota bacterium
GACTTAAGCCGCGTGGTCGGCGACGACGGCGTCCAGCACGAACGAGCCGGAGCGGGTGCAGCGGATGCGGTTCTCGTCGATCCGTTCGACCATGCCATGCGCGATCAGGTCGCCCAGCCGGCGCGGGTCGAGGTCGCGGCCCGAGATCGCCCGGTAGCGGCGGAGATCGATGCCCTCGATCAGGCGCAGCCCCATCAGGAGCATCTCGTCGCCGGCTTCCTCGGGGTTGAGGATGTCGTCGGTCTCGATGCCGTCGCCCCAGGATTCGACGCGCGCCAGCCATTGCTCGGGCTCACGCGTGATCGCGGTGGCATGGCGGCGGCCGTCGATCACCAGCCTGCCATGCGCGCCGGGGCCGATGCCGGCATATTCGCCGTAGCGCCAGTAGACGAGATTGTGCCGGCACTCGCCGCCCGGCACCGCGTGGTTGGAGATCTCGTAGGACGGCCGGCCGTGCTGCTCGCAGACCTCCTGCGTGATCTCGAACAGCGTCGCGGCGGTGTCCTCGTCGGGGATCGCCAGCTTGCCGGCCTTGTAGAGCTTCTCGAACATCGTGCCCGGCTCGATGGTGAGCTGGTAGAGCGACATGTGGTCGGAGGCGCGCTCCAGCGCCTTGAGCAGCTCGGCGCGCCATAGGTCCGGCGTCTGGCCGGGGCGGGCATAGATCAGGTCGAAGGAGAGGCGCGGGAAGGTGGCGCGCGCGATGTCGATGGCGCGCATCGCCTCCTCGACATTGTGGATGCGGCCGAGCGCCTTCAGGTCGGCGTCGTTCAGCGCCTGCACGCCGAGCGAGACGCGGTTGACGCCGGCGGCGCGATAGCCGCGGAAGCGTTCCGCCTCGACGCTGGACGGGTTCGCCTCCATCGACACCTCGACGTCGGGCGCGACGTTCCAGGCGGCGCCGATGGCGTCGAGGATGGTGCCGACCGTCTTCGGATCCATCAGCGACGGCGTGCCGCCGCCGAGGAAGATGGAATTGACGGTTCGGCCCGGCGCCTTCGCGGCCATCGTCTGGATCTCGGTGACGAAGGCTTTCGCGAAGCGCTCCTGATCGACCCCCTGGTGGCGGACATGCGAGTTGAAGTCGCAATAGGGGCACTTGGCCGCGCAGAACGGCCAGTGCACATAGACGCCAAATCCGGGCTCGATCGGGGCGGTCATCGGCTTCAGGCCCCGAGCTCGGCGCGGGCGAACAGCGCGAAGGCGCGGGCCCGGTGCGACAGCGCGTCGGTACGCCCGGCCGACCAGCCATGCTTCTCGTCGGCAACCATCTCGCCGAAGGTCCGCTCATGGCCTTCCGGCAGGAAGGCGGGATCGTAACCGAAGCCCAAGTCGCCGCGCGGCGGCCAGACCATGGTGCCGTCGATCTCGCCGCGATAGTAGCGCGTCGTGCCGTCCGGGAAGGCGAGGCAGAGCACGGCGACGAAGCGGGCGGTCCGCTTGTCGGGCGTCACGGCGCCGGCCTGCTGCAGCTTCTCCTCGACATTGCGCATGGCGCGGGCGAAATCGCCGTCGGGCGCCGCCCAGTCGGCCGAATAGACGCCGGGATCGCCGCCGAGCGCGTCGACGCAGAGGCCGGAATCGTCCGAGAGCGCCGGGAAGCCCGACGCCGTCGCGGCGGCGTGCGCCTTGATCGCGGCGTTCTCTTCGAATGTGTTGCCGGTCTCGGGCGGCACGGGCAGGCCCAGTTCGCCGACCGAGATCACCTTGAGCCCGAACGGCGCCAGCAGGCCGGCGAATTCGCGCAGCTTGCCGGCATTGTGGGTGGCGATGACGAGCGTGTCGCCCGCCGAAAGGCTGTGTTCGGGCTTCGTCATCAGAGGATGGCCAGCTTCTGCAGTTCGACGAGGTCGGCGATGCCGCCCTTGGCGAGCTGCAACATGGCGGTGAGCTCCGCCTCGGTGAACGGCTTGCCCTCGGCCGTGCCCTGGATCTCGACGATGCCGCCGCCGCCGGTCATGACGAAGTTGGCGTCGGTCTCGGCCTCGGAATCCTCGGCATAGTCGAGGTCGAGCACCGGCGTGCCGCGATACATGCCGACCGAGACGGCGGCGACGTGGTCGCGGATGACCTTCGGGCCGACCATGTCGCGCGCCTTCATCCACTGCACGCAGTCGTAGAGCGCGATCCAGGCGCCGGTGACCGAGGCCGTGCGGGTGCCGCCATCGGCCTGGATCACGTCGCAGTCGATGGTGATCTGCTTCTCGCCGAGATGGACGAGGTCGACCACGGCGCGCAGCGAGCGGCCGATCAGGCGCTGGATCTCCTGGGTGCGGCCCGACTGCTTGCCGACCGCCGCCTCGCGGCGCATGCGGTCGCCGGTCGCGCGCGGCAGCATACCGTATTCCGCCGTCACCCAGCCCTTGCCCGAGCCGCGCAGCCAGGACGGCGGCTTCTCTTCGAGGCTGGCGGTGCAGAGCACATGCGTATCGCCGAATTTCACCAGGCAGGAGCCTTCCGCGTGCTTGGCAACGCCGCGTTCAAGCGATACCGCACGCAGGGCGTCCGCGGCGCGTTTCGAAGGTCGCATTGTGGGTATCCTGATTGTTTCGTTGGTCCGCTTGTACAGGCCGCCAGCGCGAAACGTAAAGCCCCGCTTGAACCGGCCGCGGAAATCGACACTTAATCAAGGAGATCGCGGAAATCCGCGCCCCGCAACGAGAGGACCCGCAGTCGTGACCGCCGAGCGCAGGACCCCAGAAGCGATGTCGTCGGCGCTCGCCGCGCTGGACCAGCGCTCGCGCGAGATCTTCCGGCGCATCGTCGACAGCTATCTCGAGACGGGCGAGCCGCTCGGCTCGCGCAACCTCGCCCGCATCCTGCCGATGGCTTTGTCGCCGGCCTCGGTGCGCAACGTCATGGCGGATCTCGAGGGGCTCGGGCTGATCTATTCGCCGCACACCTCGGCCGGCCGCCTGCCGACCGAGAGCGGGCTGCGCCTGTTCGTCGACGCGATGCTCGAGGTCGGCGACCTCACCTCGGACGAGCGGCGCGCCATCGAGAGCCGGGTCGCCGGCGGCGGCGCCGGCCGCAGCGTCGACGACGTGCTGTCGGAGGCCGGGCGCATGCTCTCCGGCCTGTCGCGCGGCGCCGGCGTCGTGCTGGCGTCGAAGAGCGACCAGCGGCTGAAGCACATCGAATTCGTCCGTCTCGAACCGACGCGGGCGCTGGTCGTGCTCGTCGGCGAGGACGGCTCGGTCGAGAACCGGCTGATCGACCTCGATCCCGGCACCACGCCGTCCAGCCTGGTCGAGGCGACCAACTATCTCAACATGCATCTGCGCGGCCGCAGCCTCGCCGAGGCGCGGGCCGAGCTCAACCGCCGCCAGCAGCAGGCGCGCGCCGAGCTCGACCAGCTGACGGCGCGCCTGGTCGATGCCGGCCTCGCCAGCTGGGTCGAGGCGAGTGGCGGCCGGCCCGACACGCTGATCGTGCGCGGCCAGGCCAATCTGCTCGACGACGTCCGCGCGGCGGAGGATCTGGAGCGCATCCGCCTGCTGTTCGATGACATCGAGACGCAGCGCGAACTGGTTCGCCTGCTCGGCAGCGCCGAGGAAGGCGAGGGCGTGCGCATCTTCATCGGTTCGGAGAACAAGCTGTTCTCGCTCTCCGGCTCGTCGCTCGTCGTCTCGCCCTATCGCGACAGCGAGAGCCGCGTCGTCGGCGTGCTCGGCGTGATCGGGCCGACGCGGCTCAACTATGCGCGCATCGTGCCGATGGTCGACTACACCGCCAAGCTGGTCGGGCGGCTGATCGGCCCGTAGGCGCGGACGCGACCCTCTGCCGTCTATACAGCGTCACGGCGAGCCGATATGAGAACCCTTCAAAGATAACGGAGGCGAGACATGGCGACGGGTACCGACAAACTGGTCACGGTTTTCGGAGGCTCTGGCTTTATCGGCCGTCATGTGGTGCGCGCGCTGGCCAAGCGCGGCTGGCGCGTCCGCGTGGCGGTGCGCAGGCCGGATCTGGCCGGTCATGTGCAGCCGCTCGGCGCCGTCGGCCAGATCATGCCGGTGCAGGCCAATCTGCGCTATCGCTGGTCGGTCGACCGCGCCATCGAGGGCGCCGACGCCGTCGTCAACCTGGTTGGCATTCTCAGCGAGAGCGGCCGGCAGAATTTCAACGCCGTGCATGATTTCGGCGCCCGCGCCGTCGCCGAGGCGACCCGCGCCGCCGGCATTCCGATCCTGGTGCACCAGTCGGCGCTCGGCGCCGACCTGAAGTCCGAATCCGCCTATGCCCGCAGCAAGGCCAAGGGCGAGGCCGCGGTGCGGGAGACCATGCCCGACGCGATCGTCTTCCGGCCGTCGATCGTCTTCGGCCCCGAGGACAGCTTCTTCAACCGCTTCGGCAGCCTGGCGCGCATCTCGCCCATCCTGCCGCTGATCGGCGGCGGCGAGACCAAGCTGCAGCCGGTCTTCGTCGGCGACGTCGCCGAGGCGATCGCCCGCGCGGTCGAGGGCCAGCTCGCCGGCGGCACCGTCTATGAGCTCGGCGGTCCCGAGGTGAAGACGTTCCGCGGCTGCATGGAGTTGCTGCTCGCCGAGATCGATCGTTCGCCGCTGCTCGTCTCGGTGCCGTGGTCGGTGGCGCATTACGGCGCCACGTTTGCGCAGCTGCTGCCGAAGCCGCTCCTGACCGTCGACCAGGTCCGCCTGCTCAAGCACGACAACATCGTTTCGACGGAAGCCGAGGCGGACGGCCGCACGCTCGACGGCATCGGCATCCTCCCGATCAACATGGCCGCGGTGCTGCCTTCCTACCTGCAGCGCTTCAAGCCGCACGGCCAGTTCGACCACAAGCGCACGGCCTGATCGCCGGCCTGACAGCCCCAAAGAAAAAGCCCCCTCCCGGCGTCGGGTGGGGGCTTTTTGTTGGAAGGTCGATGCCTGCCGGCTTCAGCCGAAGGTGAGCAGCGCGGCGAGGCCGACGGCGCCGACGCCGATCCGCCAGTAGGCGAAGGGCGCGAAGCCGCGCTGGCTGACGAAATCGAGCAGCCGGCGCACGACGAAGACGCCGGCGACGAAGGCGGCGGCGAAGCCGACGACGATGTTCCAGGCACCGGCCGTCGTGATCTGGTCATGCGTCTTGTAGAGGTCGTAGGCGAAGGCGCCGACCATGGTCGGCATCGCCA
>JAEWAD010000513.1 GCA_023391905.1 Pseudomonadota bacterium
GCCGCATCGCGCGCCGTGGTGATGATCGAGACCGGCGGCGCCGCCGGGTCGGCCGGAACGGCGCGATGCCGGGCCATCAGATAGGCACCGCGCCCGTCGCGGACGAGCGCGCCAATCCGCGAATGCACCATCCAGGCGTCCGGCACGCGGCTCTGGACGAAGGTGACGTTGCGCTCGTGGCGCGCCTCCTTCGCAGCCTTGTGCGCCCGGTCGTCGGCATAGTCGTGGCGCAGCACCGCCGTCGGCTCGTACAGGAAGGCGAACGGACCATGGAAGCGGAACAGGCGGGCCGACAGGTCATGCCCCTCGTGGCCGTAGAGCAGCGGATGATAGCCGCCGATCTCGCGATAGGCCCGCCGCTGCCACAGCGTCGCCCCCTCGATGCCGATGAAGGTCGGCAACCGGCGGTCGCCGAGATCATAGTGCGGCGGCTTGTGGGTTCCCTCGGTCCGGGGCTCCACCCGGCCGCGAATGCCGATCGCTCCCGTCTCGCGCGCGCATTTCAACAGCGCGGCGACGAAACCGGCTTCGATCAGGCCGTCATCGTCGACGAAGATAAGGTGCTCCGCCCTGGCGACGTGCGCGCCGAGATTGCGCCCCAGCGAGGCGCCGGCCTGAAACGGTGGCCTGACCATAAGGGCACCGTCGAGATGGCGGCGGCCAAGCGGCTCGAGCTCGTCATTGCCGTTGTCGACGAGGATGACTTCGCAGTTTTCGGCGCGGGCCTGCTCCCCGATCGCCGCGATCGCAGCTTCGACGCCGGACGCGGCCTTGTAGCTAACCACGATGATCGAGGCGGCGGGCGATGGCGGCAACGTTCCGAACTGCCAGCTTGCAGACGCTTCCGCCACCATGTCGGAAAAGCCCTGGAGCCGGGCATCGGCCTCGGCATGGGCGCCGGACTGCATCAGCTCCTGAGCCCTGCGAAAGATCGCCTCAAGAGGCTCCCCGGTCGCGCCGTCCGCGCGGACAATCTGGTTCACTGGCAACATCCCGCCTGGCCACCCTGCCGCAACGTCACGATCATACAAACATCGTCCCAATTGATCTCGACTTCATGATTCGCATCATCAAGCACTCAATTGCGACCGGATCGTGGACCACTGTTAGTTGCCACTATCTCAGGACGAAAATCGAAATATCGATCAATCATTACTTGAATTGCATCAAGCTCAATTACACCAATCAGGTGCACCGACGGATTCTGGCGGGCGAAATGCCAAACTTGATTCAAAATTAGATGCATTTCCGCAGCAATTTCCTCCCTGTTCAGGACAGCGGAACAGCTATCCCAGCGACTCACGCCAGCCAGGCTGCGGCCTTGATCAAGGCGGGGTGAACCGGGTAGATATGAGTCCACTTTTCGCGGATTCGTCGCTCCGCCGGCCAACTCGGCGAAAAGCCAAGCAATCTCCGTTGCTGGCGATGCGGGTGTAGTTCAATGGTAGAACGGCAGCTTCCCAAGCTGCATACGAGGGTTCGATTCCCTTCACCCGCTCCACTCCCTCCCCGATCGCAGCCACCCGGGCAACATCCGTCGATCGCGGCCGCCACCGGATAACCTCCGCCCGCTCCCCATGACGGCCCCATCGGCCCGGGCAACCCGGCAACCCTTCCGCGAAACGGCCTGCCCGGACACAATTCCGTTTGAATTATTCAGCTAACCTGACGGTCAGTTGATATGTGCGATTCGGAGCGCCCGCGATCCGGATCGCCGATCGACGGACGAGCGACCCGACTCCGGGCCGTCTCCGAACGCACCGTTCAGAAGGAAGTCCCATGGGTCTCAAGAAGATCTGCGCCGCGGTACTGGCCCTCAGCGTCACCGCCGCCACCCTGCCGGCGCAGGCCGCGCCGCTGCTGCGCATCGATCCGGGCGCGAGCCCGTCCTCCGACATCATCCAGGTCCAGGACCGGCGCTGCCCGCCGCAGGGCTGCCGTCCCGGCGACCGGCCCGGCCGCCCGGGCCCGAGCAACCCGAGCCGTCCAGGCCCCGGTGGCCCCGGTCATGGTGGTCCCGGTCATGGTGGTCCCGGTCATGGTGGTCCAGGTCATGGCGGCCCCGGCTGGGGCGGTCCCGGCCATGGCGGTCCGCGCCCGAGCCAGCCGAGCTACCGCCCGCGGCCGCCGGGTCCCGGCTATTGGAACGGCCATCACGGCTATCGCGATCCGCGACCGGGCTATCGCCGCCACAGCGACGGCTGGTGGTACCCGATGGCAGCCTTTGGCGTCGGCGCCCTGATCGGCGGCGCCATCGCCAGCCAGCCGCGCGAGGTTGCCCCGCCGCACCTCTCCACCAGCCACCTGCGCTGGTGCGAGGACCGCTACCGCTCCTACCGCGCCTCGGACAACACGTTCCAGCCCTATGAAGGGCCGCGCCAGCAGTGCTTCTCGCCCTATAACTGAGCGGCACCCGAACCGATCTGGAAGCCCGCCAACCGGCGGGCTTCTTTGTTTCCCGGCAGCAGCTCAGACCCCGGGCGGCAGGCCGGAATAGAAGTCCTCGCCGGCGAAGAGCCGCGCCATCGCCTCGTCGGAGCGGTCGAGATGGCGCACGAGCAGCTGCACCGACAGATCCGGATCCCGGGCGGCGAGCGCATCGACGATGCCCTGATGCTCGGCCAGCGTCGCGTCGGCGCGCCCCATTTCCGGCAGCGCCATGAAGCGCGTGCGATCGATCTGCGCCTTGGCGCCGTCGATCATCCGCCAGAGCCGCGGAAAGCCGCTCAGGTTGCAGATCGCAGCATGGAAGCGGTCGTCGAGATCGATCAGCTCCTCGAAATCCTCGGCCTCCGCGGCGCGGCGCTGCTGGCGCAGCAACAGTTCCAGCTCGTCCAGATTGGCCTGCGAGACATGCAGCGCGGCGCGCCGGATGCCCTCGATCTCGAGCGCGCGGCGGATGATCCGCCCCTCCTCCCAGCGCAGCCGATCGACCGGTGAGACATAGGTTCCCGCCTGCGGCCGGATCACCACCAGCCCGTCCGAGGCGAGCTGGCGGAACGCCTCGCGCAATGGCGAACGCGAAATGTCGAAGCGGCGGGTGACCAGCGCCTCGGGGATCGGATCGCCGGGCAAGAGATGCCAATGCGCGATCGCCCGCCGGAGCAGCGCATAGACCTGCTCGCCGATCGGCCGCGACCGGTCGATGGCCGCGTCGGCGGGAAACGGATTGTCGCCGGGCTGATGCTCGGAGCCGGGCGGAGATTTTCTCCGCGACATCGCGATGGCCATTGACACCTCCAAACTAGGATCCTAGCATCTCACATCAATAAGACGCGTCGAACAACCTAGTTTCGGTCAAAGCGTCGAAATAAAAATAAGAAAATTCTCCCGGATGGAAACAAAACGCCAAGGCTAAAGCACCAGGCAGCAGGCTAAAATTGATCATAGTGATCAAGTCGTAGATTAAACTCTGCGGCAGGATGACTATTGCCCAAAATCACCGCAATTCAATATTCGAACGATCACCCACCCGGTGGCGATTTACTGATCGCCACGGATTGATGTCGCATGCACTGACATGGAGGAAAAATGTCAGAGGGCTTTTCCGGACTCGGGATGAATCTCGGCAATCTCTCGCTTCTGTCCAAGGCGAAGACCCGCTCGATCAGCCCGGAAAACTTCACCGGCGAGAAGGGCAAGGGCGGCATGGCGCTGGAAGGCACGGGCGCCAGCTGCGCCCGCGGCCTCGGCAAGGACGGCAGCGGCCTCGGCTGGAAGGTGTCGCCGTCGATCCGCATGGAAGCCGGCGAAACCCGCGTTATCGCCGATATCGAAGGCCCCGGAGCGATCCAGCAGATCTGGATGACCCCCGCCAATGTGCGCTGGCGCAACCTGATCCTCCGCATCTACTGGGACGGCCAGGAGCATCCCTCGGTCGAAAGCCCGCTCGGCGACTTCTTCTGCGCCGGCTGGAACCAATATGCGCAGGTCTCCTCGCTCGCCGTCTGCGTCAATCCCGGCCGCGCCTTCAACTGCTACTGGGAAATGCCGTTCCGGAAGCATTGCCGGATCACGCTGGAAAACCGGGATCCGGACGATCACGCGATCATCTACTACCAGATCAACTACACGCTGACCGAGGTTCCGGCCGACGCGGCCTATTTCCACGCCCAGTTCCGCCGCACCAATCCGCTGCCCTATGGCGAGGACTACACCATCCTCGACGGCGTCAAGGGCCAGGGCCAGTATGTCGGCACCTACATGGCCTGGGGCGTCAACAATGCCGGCTGGTGGGGTGAAGGCGAGATCAAGTTCTTCATGGATGGCGACAAGGACTTCCCGACCATCTGCGGCACCGGCACGGAAGACTATTTCTGCGGCGCTTATAACTTCGACGGCGGCGTCGTCGACGAGACGATGACCAGCGAATATCGCGAGTTCACCACCGCCTATGCCGGCCTGCCGCAGGTGATCCGGCCGGACGGCACCTATCGCTCGCAGACCCGCTTCGGCATGTATCGCTGGCACATCACCGACCCGGTCCGCTTCGAGAGCGATCTCAAGGTGACGATCCAGGCGATCGGCTGGCGGACCGACCGCAGGGATCGCCGCCGCTACCTGCCGCTGCAGGACGACATCGCCTCGGTCGCGTTCTGGTACCAGACGCTTCCCGCGGCGCCGTTCCCGCCGCTGCCCGACAGCGACTATCTCGAGATCATCTGAGGCTTCGGCCCGATCCCACGGACGGCGGCCGCCACGCGGATCGCCGTCCCGGCTCGCAAGAGCCGCATCAAGCAAGCGTTTCCGGGACGCCACATCCCGGGAGCGCCAGGCGGCCCCGCCGACATCCCGGCACCGGCTGCCTCTCGAGCCCGATGCAACAGGACGGGACCACCGCCCATGAGACTCCTCAGCCAGATCGCGACCCGATTGATCTCCTATTTCCTGGTGATCGCCTTCGGCCTGACCGTGGTCTTCTTCGTACCCCGTTTTGCCCCCAACGATCCCGTAGAGGCGATGCTCGCCAAGGTGAGCTCGCAGGGCGCCTACATGGACGCCGCCCAGTCGGACGCGCTACGCGCCTCGCTCACCGACGCCTTCGGATTGCAGGGATCGCTGCTCACGCAATACTGGAACTTCGTCAAGCGCATCGTGCTGACCGGCGATTTCGGTCCGTCGCTGGCGATGTATCCGACGCCGGTGAGCCAGTTGATCGCGCAGGCGCTGCCCTGGACCTTCGGCCTGCTGCTGACCTCGACGCTGATCGCCTGGGTGCTCGGCAATTTCGTCGGCCTGCTGGCGGGATGGCGCCCGAACCGCGTCTCGTCGCGGATCATGGAAGGGCTGGCGATCATCGTCTACCCGATCCCCTACTACATCCTCGCCCTCGTGCTCTCGATCCTGTTTTCCTACATCTGGCCGATCTTCCCGCTGACCGCGTCCGTGCATGGCGCGCCCTGGACCTTCGCCTTCATCAAGAGCGTGGTGTGGAACTCGATCCTGCCGGCGCTGTCGATCGTGCTGGTGGTGTTCGGCTGGTGGGTGATCAGCGTCAAGGCGCAGACGACCCAGCTCGCCGAGGAAGAATTCTCCCGCTATGCCCGCCTCAAGGGCCTGCCCGACCGGCGCATCCTGACCCGCTATATTCTGCCGAACGCCATCCTGCCGCAGATCACCTTCCTGGCGCTGCAGATCGGCCTGATGTTCAACGGCTCGATCGTCACCGAGATCCTGTTCGAATACCCAGGCCTCGGCCACCTGATCTACATGGCCGTGATCCAGGGTGACTATAACCTGCTCATGGGCACGATCAGCCTGTCGATCATCGCCGTCGCCACCGCGACCATGATCATCGACCTGATCTACCCGCTCCTCGATCCACGCATCCGGGCGAGGTGATCATGCGCGCCTTCAAGCTTCCCAAGATCGGCTCCTTCCGGCTCGGCCTCGGCCTCGCCCTGCTCGCCATCTTCGTCGTCCTCGGCCTGATCCTGCCCTGGTTCGCGCCGACCAATCCGCTGACCTGGTACAAGGCGCCGCGCAACCAGGGTGCCAGCTTCTCGCACCTGCTCGGCACCACCAATCTCGGCCAGGACATCTTCTGGCTCTTGACCTGGGCGCTGCACAATTCGCTGATCCTCGGCCTCGTCGTCGCCTTCTTCTCGACGTTGATCGGCGTTTTCGCCGGCCTCGCCGCCGGCTATTCCGGCGGCTGGCTCGACCGCGTGCTGTCCTTCTTCATGGACGCGCTGCTCTGCATCCCGAGCCTGCCGATCCTGATCCTGCTCGCGGCCCTGTTCGGCGGACAATTGTCGCTGCCGATCGTCGGCCTCGCGCTGATCCTGTTCAACTGGCCCTATCCCGGCCGCCAGGTGCGCGCCGTGGCGCTGACCATGCGCGAGCGCGAGTTCATCAACGTCGCCTGGTTCTCCGGCGAGCCGCGCTACAAGATCCTCGGCCGCCACATCTTCCCCTATATCGCCGGCTGGTCGGCAGCCAATTTCATCAACACGGTGCTGGTCGGCATCGCCACCGAGACGAGCCTCGCCGTCATCGGCCTGTCGAGCGCGCAGCAGGCGACGATCGGCACGATGATCTACTGGGCGCTCAAGTATCAGGCGCTGCTGGCGCAGCGTTACCTCTGGGTCGGCGCCCCCGTGCTCTGCATCGTGCTGATGTTCATCTCGCTGTTCCTGATTTCGTCGGGTCTCGCGATCCGCTCGGCAGCCAAGAGGATCGGCTGATGATCGAACTGAAGAATGTCCGCGCCGGCTACGGCACGCCCGACGCCTTCGTCGCCGCCGTCGACGACGTCACGCTGACCGTCAACGACAACGAGATCCTCGGCATCGCCGGGGAATCCGGCTGCGGCAAGTCCACGCTGATGCGCACCCTCTATGGTGACTTCTCCGGCGGGCTGAAGATGGCCGGTGGCAAGGTCACCGGGCGCTTCACCGATCCCGAGACGGGCCGCACCACCGAAAGCGACGCCGCCCGCTTCCAGGACCTGTGGTGGGACGTGATGTCCTACGTGCCGCAGGGCTCGATGAGCGTGCTGAACCCGATCATGAAGATCGAGAAGCAGATCGTCGACGCGCTGCCGAAGCGCGAGAAGAAGGGCGGCAAGGCGGAACTCCGCCAGCGCATCATCGAGTTCCTCGCCGGCTTCGGCCTGCCGGAGACGGTGCTCGACAGCTACCCGCACCAGCTCTCGGGCGGCATGCGCCAGCGCGTGCTGGTGGCGATCGCCGCCTTCGTGCGGCCGCGCCTGATCCTCGCCGACGAGCCGACCACGGCGCTCGACGTCGTCGTGCAGAAGCGCATCCTGCTGATGCTGGTCGAGATCCAGCGGCGGCTGAAGAACACGCTGGTGCTCGTCTCGCACGATCTCGGCGTGCACTACCAGATGACCGACCGGATCGCGATCGCCTATGCCGGCAAGATCGTCGAGGTCGGACCGACGGCGGAAGTGTTCGAGAACCCGCGCCATCCCTATACGGAGGCGCTGATCGGCGCGCTGCCGCGCGTCGGCCAGAAGGGCGAGCGCGTCGGCCTCGAGGGCCGTCCGCCCAGCCTCGCCTCGCCGCCGGACGGCTGCCGCTTCGCGCCCCGCTGTCCGCAGGCGCAGGCGATCTGCCGCCAGGCGTCGCCGCCGCTCGCCGAGAAGGCGCCGAACCACGCCTCCGCCTGCCATTTCCGCTGAGGGGCCCGCGCATGTCCGACAAGCCCGTTCTCGAAATCGCCGCCCTCCGCAAGAACTATCGCGCCGGCGGCCTGTTCAGCGGCAAGCAGATCGCCGCCGTCGACGGTGTCAGCCTGACGCTCGACCCGAAGCCGCAGGTTTTCTCGATCGTCGGCGAATCCGGTTCCGGCAAGACCACCCTGGCGCGCATGATCCTGCGCCTGGTCGAGCCAACCAGCGGTGCCATCCGCCTCGGCGGCCGGCCGCTCACCGGCAAGCATCGAGACCGCATCGACGATTTCGAATTCCGCCGCCTGGTGCAGCCGATCTTCCAGAACCCGTTCGAGGCGTTCAGCGCCTATCTGCCGCTCGACAGCTACCTGTTCGCCACGGCGCGCAATCTGAAGGTCGCCGGCAATGATCGCGACGCGGCGGAGATCACCGAGGGGGCGCTGCGTTCGGTCGGCCTCTCGCTCGACCGCATCCGCGGCAAGTACCTCCGCCAGTTCTCCGGCGGCGAGCTGCAGCGCATCTCGATCGCCCGCGCGCTGATCCCCAACCCGAAGCTGATCGTCGCCGACGAGCCGGTATCGATGGTCGACGCCTCGCTCCGGATGAACATCGTCAACCTGTTCAAGACGATCAAGGAGGAGAAGGGCGTCTCGTTCGTCTACATCACGCACGATCTTTCGACGGCTTACTACCTGTCGGACAGCGTCGTGATCATGAACAAGGGCCGCATCGTCGACGCCGGCGCGCCGCAGGAAATCCTGGCCAATCCGCGCGAGGACTATACGCGCGAGCTGATGGCCGCCATTCCGCGGCTCGGCGAGCGCTGGCCCGAGATCGAGGCGATCAAGGCCGAGGCGACGGAACGCGCGCGCGCGCCGCGCCGCGCCACGGCCTGAGAGGGATGACTACCGACGCCGGGTTCGAAGAGCGTGAAAAAGGCCGGAACGCCATGCCGAGAGAGCCTCGCTCCAGGACCCGACGTCAGACTGCCGGACTGCACCACATCATCGAGGAGGAACGCATGACCAAGTCCATCCGCAAATCACGCGGCGGCGGCATCGCCATTCTGGGCGCCGCCCTTTTCATGGCTAGCACCATGCTGACGGCGGCACCCGCCTTCAGCCAGGAGATGACCGATGTCGGCACGCCGCGCGATCAGACGCTGATCGTCGACATGCTGAACGCCCGCGTCTCCAATCCGGGCACGATGAACCCCTACCAGCAGGGCGTCACCATCAATCACGGCTTCCACCAGATGGCCTCGGCCCTGATGTGGGACATCGACACGGCGTCGGGCAAGCAGATCCCCGATCTCGCCGCCGCCATGCCGGAGCCGCTCAACGACAACTACACCAAGTTCCGCGTCAAGCTGCGCGAGGGCCTGACCTGGAGCGACGGCAAGCCGTTCACCGCCGATGACGTCGTGTTCACGGCCGACATGATCTCCAAGAACGACGCGATCGCCTACAGCGCCGCCTTCAAGGCCGCGATCAAGGGCTTCACCAAGGTCGACGACCACACGATCGAGATCGAGACGACCAAGCCGACGCCGCGCCTCTCCCTCGTGCTCGGCTCGCTGATCTACGGCAATCCCTTCCACGTCGTGCCGAAGCACATCTGGGAGAAGGAAGACCCGGCCACCTTCACCAACTTCCCGCCGGTCACGATCAGCGCCTACAAGTACAAGAGCTCCGATCCGAACGGCTCGTGGTTCCTGTGGGAGAAGCGCGACGACTGGAAGAACTCCGACGTCGGCCAGATCGTCGGCGAGCCCAAGGCGCAATACGTCTTGTTCCGCTCCTATGGCACCGAGGAAAAGCGCGTCCTCGCCATGGCACAGAACCAGATGGACATCCTGACCGACATCTCGCCGGAAAGCCTCGACATCCTGCAGAAGCAGAATCCGAAGGTGAAGGCGTGGTTCGGCGGCTTCCCCTATGCCAACCTCGATGATCCGTGCGAGCGCGGCATCCACTTCAACACCTCGAAGGCGCCCTACGACAAGGCCGAGACCCGCTGGGCGCTGGCGCTCGCCATGAACCTGCCGCAGGCCTCGATCGCCACCTTCTCCGGCATGCTGCGCGCCTCGCCGCTGGCCCTGCCGCCGACGAAGGTGCTGATGGACACCTATCACAAGCCGATGGTGCCGTGGCTCAAGGAGTTCGCGCTCGCCGACGGCTACAAGCCGTTCGATCCGGACTACGCGATCAAGATCGGCGAACAGCTGCGCGCGGAAGGCGTCGAGGCGATCCCGACCGATCCCGACCAGCTGCGCGAGTTGCTCGGCGTCGGCTGGTGGAAGTTCGATCCGGACCAGGCCACCAAGATGCTCGAGGCCCAGGGCTTCAAGAAGGAAGGCGGCAAGTGGATGCTGCCGGACGGCAAGCCCTGGACGATCAACATCCTGGCGCCGGCCGATTTCGAGGTGCAGTCGCAGCGCCTCGCCTTCGCCGCGGCCAATGAGTGGAACGCCTTCGGCATCGAAACCAACGTGCAGCAGATGCAGGACGGCCCGTTCTTCACGGCCGAGAACACCGGCAACTACGAAGTCGGCTCCTACTGGGGCGCCTCGTGCGGCATCGTGCCGGATCCGTTCGTCCGCCTCGAAGGCTGGCACAAGGACTATGTCCGCCCGAACGGCACCGCCGCGTCCTCGAACCAGGGCCGCTATGTCGACGAGGTGCTCTCCGCCAAGATCGACACGCTGCGCTCGATCCCGGCCGACGACCCGCAGATCGTGCCGCTCGGCACCGAGATGCTGAAGGACCTGGTCAAGGGCCTGCCCTCGATCGAGATGTTCGGCACCTCGAAGTTCGTTCCGGTGAACGAGACCTACTGGAAGAACTACCCGAGCGCTGACAACTACTATGAGGGCCCGTGGTGGTGGTGGTCGAACTTCAAGTTCATCGCCGCCAAGGTCGAGCCCAACAAGGGCTGATCCCGGCCTGAACGAACCGGATCCGGGCGGCTCGAGCCGCCCGGCTTCTTCTTTGTCTCCGGGTTTCGCCGCTGGCCGTCATCCCCGCGCAGGCGGGGATCCAT